>NZ_JBPJSP010000099.1:0-772 GCF_051225715.1 Azospirillum sp. ST 5-10 | reverse complement strand
CTGCCGGGCGGGCTGACCCTGCGCCTGGTGGTGCTGCCGCAGGCGCTGCGGGTGATCGTGCCGCCGCTGACCAGCCAGTACCTGAACCTGACCAAGAACAGCTCGCTGGCGCTCGCCATCGGCTACCCCGACCTGGTGTCGATCGCCAACACCATGATCAACCAGACCGGCCAGTCCATCGAGGGCGTGGCGCTGATCATGGGGACCTACCTGACCATCAGCCTCGCCATCTCGGTCTTCATGAACTGGTACAACAAGCGCATCGCGCTGGTGGAGCGCTGAGCCATGACCACGACCGTCGACACCCCCGTGCCCGCGGCCGAACGGCCGCCGGCCGCCACCACCGGACCGTTGGCATGGCTGCGCGCCAACCTGTTCGACACCTGGTACAACGCGCTCCTCACCATCCTCATCCTGTGGGCGCTCGCCCGGGCCATCCCGCCGCTGATCGAATGGGCGGTGCTCGACGCCGCCGGCTTCGGCGCGACGTCGCAGATGTGCCGCGAGGCGAGCGGGGCGTGCTGGGGCTTCGTGCGCGAGAAGCTGCGCTTCATCCTGTTCGGCACCTTCCCCTACGACCAGCAGTGGCGGCCGCTGGCGACCCTGGCGGTGTTCATCGCGCTGCTCGGCGCCAGCTGCAACCGGCGCTTCTGGTCCCCCTGGTTCGGCCTGGCGTGGCTGGCCGGCCTGGCCGCGGCGGCCGTGCTGATGTGGGGCGGCGTGTTCGGCCTGAGCTACGTCGAGAACGCCTACTGGGGCGGCCTGCCGCTGA
>NZ_JBPJSP010000098.1:0-775 GCF_051225715.1 Azospirillum sp. ST 5-10 | reverse complement strand
CTGCCGGGCGGGCTGACCCTGCGCCTGGTGGTGCTGCCGCAGGCGCTGCGGGTGATCGTGCCGCCGCTGACCAGCCAATACCTGAACCTGACCAAGAACAGCTCGCTGGCGCTGGCCATCGGCTACCCCGACCTGGTGTCGATCGCCAACACCATGATCAACCAGACCGGCCAGGCGATCGAGGGCGTCGCGCTGATCATGGGGACCTACCTGACCATCAGCCTCGCCATCTCGATCTTCATGAACTGGTACAACAAGCGCATCGCGCTGGTGGAGCGCTGAGCCATGAACGGCAATGTCGATACGGGCGCGGCGACGGCCGACGAGCGGCCGCCGACGCACAGCGTCGGTCCGCTGGCGTGGCTGCGGGCCAACCTGTTCAACACCTGGTACAACGCGCTCCTCACCATCCTCATCCTGTGGGCGCTCGCCCGGGCCGTCCCGCCGCTGATCGAATGGGCGGTGCTCGACGCCGCCGGCTTCGGCGCGACCTCCCCGGAATGCCGCGCCGCCACCGGAGCGTGCTGGGGCTTCGTGACGGAGAAGCTGCGCTTCATCCTGTTCGGCACTTTCCCCTACGACCAGCAGTGGCGGCCGCTGGCGACCATCGCCCTGTTCGTCGCGCTGCTCGGCGCCAGTTGCGACCGGCGCTTCTGGTCCCCCTGGTTCGGCCTGGTGTGGCTGGCCGGCCTGGTGGTGGCGGCCGTGCTGATGTGGGGCGGCGTGTTCGGCCTGAGCTACGTCGAGAACGCCTACTGGGGCGGCCTGCCGCTGA
>NZ_JBPJSP010000097.1:0-782 GCF_051225715.1 Azospirillum sp. ST 5-10 | reverse complement strand
CTGGCCGGCGCCTCGTCGATCCTCGGCGCGGTCAACTTCATCACCACCATCTTCAACATGCGCGCCCCCGGCATGACCCTGCACAAGATGCCGCTGTTCGTCTGGGCGATGCTGGTGACGGCGTTCCTGCTGCTGCTCGCCGTGCCGGTGCTGGGCGGCGCCATCACCATGCTGCTGACCGACCGCAACTTCGGCACCACCTTCTTCAACCCCGAGGGCGGCGGCGACCCGATCCTGTTCCAGCACCTGTTCTGGTTCTTCGGCCACCCCGAAGTCTACATCATGATCCTGCCGGGGTTCGGCATCATCTCCCAGGTGATCTCGACCTTCTCGAAGAAGCCGGTGTTCGGCTATCTCGGCATGGCCTACGCCATGGTCGCCATCGGCGTCGTCGGCTTCGTGGTGTGGGCGCACCACATGTACACGGTCGGCCTCGACGTCGACACCCGCGCCTACTTCACCGCGGCGACGATGATCATCGCCGTGCCCACCGGCATCAAGATCTTCTCCTGGATCGCCACCATGTGGGGCGGCTCCATCGAGTTCAAGACGCCGATGCTGTTCGCCATGGGTTTCATCTTCCTGTTCACCGTCGGCGGCGTCACCGGCGTGGTGCTGGCCAACGGCGGCCTCGACCAGACGCTGCACGACACCTACTTCGTCGTCGCCCACTTCCACTACGTGCTGTCGCTGGGCGCGGTGTTCTCGATCTTCGCCGGCTGGTACTACTGGATCGGCAAGATGTCGGGCCGCCAGTATCCGGAGTTCTGGGGCAAGGTGCA
>NZ_JBPJSP010000096.1:0-782 GCF_051225715.1 Azospirillum sp. ST 5-10 | reverse complement strand
CGCCCTCGCGGATCGCCTGGTGGCCGAGCGCCACCGCGCGCAGCCCCGACCCGCAGACCTGGTTGATGCCGAAGGCGGTCGCCGCGGCCGGGATGCCGGCGTTGATGGCGGCCTGGCGCGCCGGGTTCTGGCCCTGGCCGGCGGTCAGCACCTGGCCCAGCAGGACCTCGGTCACTTCGGCGGCGTCGGTGCGCGCGCGGGCCAGGGCGGCGCGGATGACGGTGGCCCCCAGTTCGTGGGCCGGCACGGCGGCCAAGCCACCGTTGAAGGCGCCGATCGGCGTGCGCGCGGCGCCGGCGATGACGACATCGCTCATGGGATATCTCCTTCCGGTCAGGCCGCCGCGAGACGGGCCGAGCCGACGTCGGTCGCCACCTCGGCGACCTCTCCCGCCTTGGCGGGGTGGATGCGGTTGACCTCGTTGAAGGCGTGGATCTGCGCCTGGCTGACGTGGGCGAACCGCTCGGCGGCGTGGGCCGCGACGGCCTCGGCCAGGGCGCGGGCGTTGCGGCCCGCCGGCACCGCCACCCTGATCTGGAAGGTGACCGGCACCGACACCGTCACCAGCTCGCTCTCATTCGCTACGGACATGGCTGACTTTCCAAGGCTCGGGCGCGGGCCGGCGCGCGTTGGCCCCGGCCCGCACGGGGATTCACGGCAGGACCGGCATGGTCGGGACGGGGCTGGGCATGATCAGATCGGCCTCGGTGGCGGCCACGACCTGCTCCACGCTGACCCCGGGCGCGGTCTCCATGAGGACCAGCCCGTCGCTCGTCGGTTCG
>NZ_JBPJSP010000095.1:0-795 GCF_051225715.1 Azospirillum sp. ST 5-10 | reverse complement strand
AGAGCCTATTCCAGTAGGGCGACGAACTCCCAGACGGTGACGGCACACACGATGTGGAGCATGGCCTCGTAGGTGCGGGCGAGCTTTTCCCAGCGGACCAGGATGCGGCGGTAGCGGTTCAGCCAGGAGTGCGCCCGCTCCACCACCCACCGTCGTGGTTTGCCGGGCTGGGCGGGGGTGGCCGATCGATCCTCGCCACGGCGCCGGATGTGGGTGGTGAGGCCGTAGTCGTAAGCGATCTGCCGCGGACCATCATAATCGTAGCCCTTATCCAGGCAAAGGTGCTGCGGCTGTACCGGCGTCGGTGCGGGGCGCGGTACGGCGGTGGCCTCAAGCGTTTGTTCCAACAGCTTGAAGTCGATCACGTTGGCGCCAGCGACCGCGAGGCCGAGGGGGAGCCCGCGGCCGTCGGTCAGCAGCGAACGCTTGGTCCCCTGTTTGCCGCGGTCGGTCGGGTTGGGGCCAACTTTTTTCCCCACCCAACGGCGCCTTGGTCATTGCCCCGTCCACCGCCATCCAACTCCAGTCGATGCCGAGCAAGGCATCGTAGGCCAGCAGCCCTTGGCGCCAGAACTCCTCGAACACTCCGGCATCGATCCACTCGCGGAAACGCCGATAAGCGGAAGACGGCGAACAGATCCCAGTCGCCCGCAGAGCCTGCCACTGGCTGCCGGTTCGCAGGACAAAGAAGATGGCGTCCATGGCCGCGCGATCTGGGACCCGCGGGTTATGGCAGCCCAGCGGGTGCGCCGGGCGCTCCGGAAGCAGCGGCTCCATGCGTTCCCACAACTCACC
>NZ_JBPJSP010000094.1:0-821 GCF_051225715.1 Azospirillum sp. ST 5-10 | reverse complement strand
ATCGCCACCGGCTTCGACTTCCTGTCGCGCGAGGCGTCGTTCGGCATCGGCGAGAGCCTGATCGACTACCACCCCCGCGACAGCTACGGCTACGCCTTCGTCGTGGGCATCCTGAACACCCTCAAGGTGGCGGTCATCGGCATCGTGCTGGCGACGGTCATCGGCACCCTGGTCGGCATCGCCCGCCTCTCCAGCAACTGGCTGGTGGCCAAGCTGGCCTCGGTCTACATCGAGATCGTCCGCAACATCCCGCCGCTGCTCCAGCTCTTCTTCTGGTACGCGGTGGTGACCGAGAGCATGCCGCCGGTGCGCCAGGCCCTCAACCCGCTGCCCGGCGTCTTCGTCACCCAGCGCGGCGTCTGGTTCCCGGTGCCGGTCGCCGACCCGGCGTGGGCCTGGGTGGGCGTCGCCCTGCTGGTCGGCATCGTCGCCGCGGTGGCGGTGCGGCGCTGGGCGGCGGCGCGCCAGGCGCGCACCGGGCAGCCCTTCCCGACGGGCTGGGCGACGCTGGGCTGCGTCGCCGGGCTGCCGTTCCTGGCGTTCCTCGCCGGCGGCGCCCCCACCGAGCTGGACATGCCGCAGCTCGCCGGCTTCAACTTCCGCGGCGGGGTGGCGATCTCGCCGGAGTTCTTCGCCATCCTGATGGGGCTGGTGATCTACACCGCCGCCTTCATCGCCGAGGTGGTGCGCAACGGCATCCTGGCGGTGAGCTGGGGCCAGACCGAGGCGGCCCGCGCGCTCGGCCTGCCGGGCGGGCTGACCCTGCGCCTGGTGGTGCTGCCGCAGGCGCTGCGGGTGATCGTGCCGCCGCTGACCAGCCA
>NZ_JBPJSP010000093.1:0-854 GCF_051225715.1 Azospirillum sp. ST 5-10 | reverse complement strand
AGAGCGCCTAACCGAACCGGGATCGGGCAGTTGAGGGGGGAATGGCAGCCCCTCTTGTCTCCGACGCCCTGTGGGCGGTTGTCGAACCGCTGATCCCGCCGGAACCGCCCAAGCCGAAAGGCGGGCGACCGCGGTTGAGCGACCGTGCGGCCCCGACCGGCATCCTGTTCGTGCTGAAGAGTGGCATCCCGTGGGAGATGCTGCCCATGGAGATGGGCTGCGGCTCCGGCATGACCTGCTGGCGCCGGTTGCACGAATGGCAGCGGGCCGGCGTCTGGGAGAAGCTTCATCGGGTGCTGCTGGACCGTCTGGGCCAAGCCCACGCCATCGACTGGAGCCGGGCCGCCGTGGACAGCGCGAGCGTCCCGGCAAACAAGGGGGCGAGGAGACCGGGCCGAACCCGACGGACCGTGGGAAGCCGGGCTCCAAGCGCCATGTCCTCATCGACGCCAACGGCATTCCGTTGGCCCTGATCCTCTCCGCGGCCAACCGCCACGACAGCACGCTGCTGGAGACGCTGGTCGATGCCGTGCCCGCCATCCGCCAGTGCGCCGGCCGCCCGCGACGGCGCCGGCCAAGCTGCACGCCGACAAGGGCTACGGCTTCCCGCGCTGCCGGCGGGCGCTGCGCCGACGCTCCATCGTCCCCCGCATCGCCCGGCGCGGCATCGACCGCAGTGATCGCCTCGGCCGCCACCGCTGGAAGGTTGAGCGCACCCTGGCTTGGTTCGCCCGCTTCCGCCGCATCGCCGTCCGCTATGAGCGCCGCGCCGACATCTTCGCCGCCTTCCACCATCTCGCCGCCGCCCTCATCACCGTCCGCTTCGTCGAGCGATGGTTCTGTTAGGCGCTCTT
>NZ_JBPJSP010000092.1:0-962 GCF_051225715.1 Azospirillum sp. ST 5-10 | reverse complement strand
CTCGGCGATGACGATCTCGCCGCGCGCGGCGAGGTCCTTGGCGAGCTGGACCATGTACATCTGGGCCTCGTCGACCTCGCGCACCCGGACCGGTCCCATGGCGGCCATGTCCTCGCGCAGGATCTTGGCGGCGCGTTCGGACATGTTGGAGAAGAAGAGGTCCTTGAGGGTCTCCGAGGCGCCCTTGAGGGCGGTGCCGAGCTTGGCCTTGTCGACGTTGCGCAGCAGCGTCTGGACGCCGGAGGGGTCCATCTTGGCGAGGTCCTCGAAGGTGAACATCAGCGCCTTGATGCGCTCGGCGCTGTCGCGGTTGCGCTCCTCCAGGGCGGCCATGAAGCGGTGCTCGGTGGTGCGGTCGAGGCCGTTGAAGATCTCGGCCAGCATCTCGTGGCTGTCGCGCCGGGTGGTGCGGGCCAGGTTGGTCATGAATTCGGTGCGCAGGGTGCGCTCGACGTCGTCGAGCACCTCCTTCTGCACCGCCTCCATGCGCAGCATGCGCATGATGACCTCCATGGCGAAGCTCTCCGGCAGCAGGGTCAGCACGCGCCCGGCGTGCTCGGGGCGCACCTTGGAGAGCACCACGGCGACGGTCTGCGGGTACTCGTTCTTGAGATAGTTGGCGAGCACCGTCTCGTTGACGTTGCCCAGCTTGTCCCACATGGTGCGCCCGGCGGGGCCGCGGATCTCCTCCATGATGCTGTCGACCTTGTCCTTGGGCAGGGTCTTCAGCAGCAGGCGCTCGGTGGAATCGAAGGTGCCGACCAGCGAGCCGGTGGCCGACATCTGCTCGGCGAACTCGACGAACAGGCGCTCGATGATGTTGGCCGACACCGTCCCCAGGTTGGCCATCACCTGCGACAGCTCCTTGATCTCCTCGTCGTCCATCATCGTGAAGAGCTTCGACGCGTGCTCCTCCCCGAGGGCCAGCATCATGATCGCCGCCTTCTCCGGACCGGTGAGGG
>NZ_JBPJSP010000091.1:0-963 GCF_051225715.1 Azospirillum sp. ST 5-10 | reverse complement strand
GCGCACCGTGCCGGTGTCGAACGCGAAGGCGTTCTCGCCGTCCGACAGCTTGCCGCTGCCGCGCGCCGCCGTGCCGTCACGGGTGACCTGCTGGCCGGAGAGGCTGGTCGCCGTGATCTGGATGTCGACGCTCTTCTCGATGGTCGACGTGCCGTTGCCGTCGTTGGCCGCCTTCTCCAGCAGCCGGCGGTCGACGGTGAACGACACCACGGTGCCCGAGGCGAAGCTCTCCGAGATCTTCTTGGTCAGCGCGTTCTCGGCCGTGGCGCTCACCTTCATCTCGCGGGCCACGCTGGCGGTGGTGGCGCCGGTCAGGGTCAGCGTGCCGGTGGCGGAGGCGGTCACCGACGCCACGTCGAAGCTGGTGCCCGACAGGCGGCCGCCGCCCACCAGCGCGGTGGAGATCGAGTTGCGCAGGGCGGTGGCGATGTTCGCCGACGCCGTCTCGCCGATCGCCACGTCGTCGGCGGTGGCGGTGTAGGAGAAGGTCTGGCCTTCGACGGTGATCGAGAAGATGTCGCCTTCCTCGATCGTGCCGGAGACGTTGACGTTGGTGACCTGGGCGACACCCGACTTGGCCGTCGTCGCGGTGTTGGCGGCGATCGCCTGCGTGTTGTCGAAGTAGGTGATGGTGCGCGATTCGGCGCCGTCGCCGACGATGAACGAGCGCTCGCGGCCGGTGGCGCCGCGCACCTCGATCGACACGTCGGAGAAGTTGCCGAGCGAGGAGCTCTGGGTGCCCGACAGCTTCAGGCCGGTCAGGCCGTGCGCCCGCTCGGCCTCGTTGATGTCGCCGGCGTTGCCCTCGATGGAGCCGTCGCCCTTGACGCGGAGGCTGTAGGTGTCGGTGGCGACGACGTTGGTGACGCGGGCGTTCTCGATGCCCTGGATGGTGTTGACCGCGGCGCGCGAGGTGCTCGTGGTGTCGAGGCGCATGCCGTTGCCGGCCAGCAGGTTCTTGCC
>NZ_JBPJSP010000090.1:0-987 GCF_051225715.1 Azospirillum sp. ST 5-10 | reverse complement strand
CGGGTTGCGATCAACGGGTTCGGCCGCATCGGCCGTCTGGTTCTGCGGGCGATCTACGAGTCGGGCCGCGACGACGTCGAGGTCGTGGCGATCAACGACCTGGCCGACCTCGCCACCAACGTCCACCTCCTGAAGTACGACAGCGTGCACGGCCGCTTCCCCGGCACGGTCGAGGCCAGGGACGGCGACCTCGTCGTCAACGGCCACGCCATCAAGGTCGTCCAGGAGCGCGAGCCGGCCAAGCTGCCGTGGAAGGACCTGGGCGTCCAGGTCGCCATGGAGTGCTCGGGCATCTTCACCGCGCGCGACAAGGCCGCACTGCATCTGGAGGCCGGTGCGGAGAAGGTGCTGATCTCGGCGCCCGCCACCGACGAGGACATCACGGTGGTCTACGGCGTCAACAGCGACCAGCTCAAGGCGGCGCACCGCATCGTCTCCAACGCGTCCTGCACCACCAACTGCCTGGCCCCGGTCGCCTTCGTGCTGCACAACACGATCGGCATCGACCACGGCTTCATGACCACCATCCACTCCTACACCGGCGACCAGCGCGTCGTCGACACCATGCACCGCGACCTGCACCGCGCCCGCGCCGCCGCGCTGAACATGATCCCCACCACCACCGGCGCCGCCAAGGCGGTGGGCAAGGTGCTGCCCGAGCTCAAGGGCAAGCTCGACGGCACCTCCATCCGCGTGCCCACCCCCAACGTCTCGGTGGTCGACTTCAAGTTCGTCGCCAAGCGCGCCACCACCGTGGAGGAGATCCAGGCCGCCATCCGCGAGGCCGCCGGCGGCAAGCTCAACGGCATCCTCGGCTGCTACGACGAGCCGCTGGTCTCGGGCGACTTCAACCACGACAGCCGCTCCTCGATCTTCGCCCTCAAGGAGGTCAAGGTCATCGACGGCACCTTCGTGCGCGTCATGAGCTGGTACGACAACGAATGGGGCTTCTCCTGCCGCATGAGCGACACCGCCGTCGCCATGGCC
>NZ_JBPJSP010000009.1:99793-199795 GCF_051225715.1 Azospirillum sp. ST 5-10 | reverse complement strand
CCGCTGTCCGCAGCCTCATCGACGGCGACTTCGCTATCGCCTGAACAACAGCTCGCGCCAACCCCGTGAGCAATTACCATGGACGCGGCGGATGCTGCTGTCGAAGGTCGCGGCCATCGTGACCATGTCGGCGCGCATCGCCCGCAGCTCGACGCGCGTCTCTTGTTCGACGTGCTCGGTGGCTTCGCCCGCAGCGACCACCATACGCTCAAGCCGGAGCACGGCTTGGATCGCCTCCGACCACGTCTCTTCTCCATGCTGAGGGTTGGGGGCGGCCTGCGCCGGTGCCACCGCCGGCCGCCGCCAGATCCACAGGCCAGCCAAGGCAGCCGCGATCAGCACCAGGAACAGCACGACGGCGACGATGTCCCCGGTGACCGCCCGATCGGCGACGGCAATCGCAGGACGCGCCAGGTGCTCGACATAGCTCCCCGCGGACGGCGGGGCCTGCGACGTGCTCATATGCTGGTCTCCGCGCGTTCAGAGGGGCGGTGCCGGCTTCCGGCCGGGCAGCGGCAGGTTGGCGAGCACGGCCGGAAGGCCGCCAGCGGTGCCCGTCTTCTCTCCGGACCGACGATAGATGTAGACCCCCAGCACGGTGAGGCCGACCGTCCACAAGGCCGTGGTGTCCGCCAAGGCGGACAGGATGCGTCCGGCCTCCTGCGGCGCGGTGACGATGGTGTACGAGATCGATCCCATCTGCGCCGCCCACGCCGCCGCCATCACGTACCCGAACGTCGGGCGCATCCGGCGAACATAGGGGTCGGAGCTGGCGATCTCCGCACGCATCGTCTCGTTGATGGTCTGAAGCCGTCTCGTCTCCTCCGACAGCACAGTGGCCGTCGCTTCGTTCACGCGCTTCTGAAACTCCACGAGCACGGCGGGATCGGCGGCGATCATCTGCGCGGCCTGCTGCGCGTCTTGGGTGGACTGCATAGGCAGGCCGGTAACCTGGGAGGCAACCGACACGACGGCGTCGGCGACCTTGCCCGCCACCGGGCTGTCGTCGCCGAAGATTTGAGCGGCGGCCGTCTCTGCGACCACGGGGGCGAGGGCGGAGAGGATCGGAACCAACAGCGGCAACATTCACACCTCCAGGAATTCGGCGAGGCGGTTGCTCCACCCGGCCGCGTTGAGGGATTGATCCGCGGTCCGCCCGCGGCGTAGCGCGTCATCGGTGATGACCCGGCCCATCTTGCGCAGGCGGTAGGCGCAGACCCGGAGCACCAGCGGATCGGCCGGCAGGGCGTTGACCGCGGCGAGCGTCTTGGGGCCGACGGCTCCATCCACCTTCAGGGCAGCGCCGAGGTCGTTGGCCGCCTGCTGCAGCCACGGGGATGCATCGTCGCTGCCGTAGAGGACGGCGGAGTCCACCACCAGGCACCGGAGCTGGTCGTCCGCGATGCCGGCGTAGCCGGGCTCGATCACGTACATCTGCCGGTAGATCGCCCGCACCTCGTCCTCCTCGATGCGGCGGATGTCGTCGGCGGTGCAGGGCCGGCCGCGCCACCTGGACAGGGTCGGGATGGTGATCCCGCCCTTGGTCGGGCCGCCCCGGTCGGCCGGGTGGTCGGTGTACTTCGGCCAGCCTTCCCGGCGCAGGATCTCGCCGAGAAGATCGTCGATCAGGTCGCGCGGCAGCGTCGCCGCGGGGGTCGCGGTGGGCATGGGGGTCTCCATGAAAAAGGCCGCTCTGCGGGGGTGCAGAGCGGCCAGGGGGCGCTTGGTGGATCAATGCCGAGGCTAGGTCCTAGCCGGTAAAACCGCTCACTATAGCAAAGACCGGGCCATCCACCGAACCGCCAGAACTAGTAAATGTCACCATCGGAAAAACGACGCCGGAAACATTGGTAAATGCTGCATTGCTGCCGGCGACAGGATCTCCGCTACCTTGCCAGGTGCCGTTTTTTGCAAACCATAGTGATTGTGTGATCTTGTCGAAGCCAACGTGTATCCAATCTCCTGCCGTGAATGCTGCGCCATATGCCGTTACAGAACCAGCGTGCAATTTATTGCCGTCACTTCTGTATCCCCACCCATATGCATCAGTGCCAAGGTGGGCGGTCGGACCGTCGATCGACGCCGATGACGTGCCAACGCCAATAGTGACATAAGTTCCGGTACCCAACACTTTCAGGCCGAACACCACTTTCCCTTCCAGGAAATCAGTAGTGCGAATGCCGCCTGTCCACCCGCCGCCTGTCATGGTTACGGAGCAATTGAAATTTGCCAGCGTTATCGCGGCATGCTTGTCTGTCGTGCTCCACGCGATAAGTTTACTCGCGTTCCCGCCCCGCCGCTCTTTAATCGGGACGGACACGCGCCCCATTTCCAACCGGTTGCGCATCACGACACCGCCCGGAGCACGTAGCCGACGACGTTGATGACGCTGGCCTGCGAGGCGAAGGCGCGTACCACCACACCGCCGTCAAGCGGAAGACCCGGGATGACCGGGACGAGGCCACTTTCGGCTGTGATGGTGACTTCGATCAGATCGTCGGGGCTGCTGGTGCCGCCGAACTCAATGGTCAGCTTGCGGTCGGTGCCGTCCGTGTTGGACGCCCACAGCCAGATCTCGTCCAGCTGGCCCGCCGAGTTGACCGCCGTGTGGATGGTGGTGCCGGCCGTCGCCGTCGCGACGACCTTGATCGGCCGGCCGTTCGTGCTGCCGGACAGCTTCATCTTCTCGATCGTCTTCTGCGCCGCCATGATGGCGATCTCCTCTCAGCCGAAGAAGGAAGCGAAGAGCGCGACCTGCGCCGGCGCCCACGGGGCGTAGGGCGGCGTCGAGGCGCGGGTGTAGGAGGTGCACCGCCAGGCCCCGGACCCGAGTGACACGAACTCGGCCGAGTCGCCGGCCTCGGTCGCGATGCTCGCGCCGCCGGGCAGGATCAGGCTGACGGCGTTGTGCGTCAGGGTCAGGGCGCCGGCGAAGGTGACGCGGCGTTGCGCGCCGGCCTGCGCCGTGCCAAGGGCGGTGATCGTCGTCGTCCCGGTGATCGTGATGGTGTTCCCGCCGGCACCCCCGATGTCGGCGGTGCCGGCCGATGCGACCGTGGCGGACGCCTCGTTCAAGGCGCCGCTCAGGTTGCCGCCGGACACGCCGCCCGGATCGCCCTGTTCGCCCTTGTCGCCCTTCGGCGTGAACGACAGGATGACCATGTCGCCGGCCGAGAAGGGCGAGGCGGACGACGAGGCCAGCACGGCGACGGTCAGCTTGCGATAGCCGGCCGGGAAGGCGAGCGCGGTGACGGTGCCAGCCATCCACGCATCGGGATCGGAGATCGCCTGCAGGCGCCACACGCCCTTGACGTCGGACGTGCTGTCGTCCGTCAGGTCGAGCAAGCCGGTCACGTCCACCCCGTTGACGTCCTTCAGGTCGGCCATGATCAGCGTGGCGCTGCTCTGCGTCGCGGCGTCGAGGCGCAACATCCCGTCGCCGGGGTCCACGTCGGTGGTCGTCGTGGAGAACTCGTAGACGATGGCGTAGCCGTCGGGGTTCACCGCCTCGATCCGGGCCTGCATCTCGGCCAGGCCGTCGACCCACATGTTGACCCACTGCGCCCGGGTCTCGCCGTCGCTTCCGGCCACCGTCAGGGCGTTGTGCCCGAACCCGGTCCCCATGCCGGAGCCGGAATAGGTTTGTCCGGACAGGACCACGTCGTTCGCCATTACAGGACCCCTTCGAAAGAAAACGGGACTTTCGTGCGGTTGTGGCTGACGTATTCGCCGAGCCCAAGTTCGGCGTTGCGCACGAACCGGACCGTCCTCAGCCAGAACACCTCTTCGTCCGGGTGCGGGAACCACAGGAACGGCGTGTGCACGTCATGCTCCTGCTGCATCTCCTGCCACCGGGTGAGCGCTTCCGAGCGCTGCATCAGCGGGATGGTGCCCTTGAACACTTGCCGCGCCTCGCGGACGTCGAATTCCTTGTGCCCGCTGTGCGCCTCCACCGCCGTGGTCCGGCTGACCGGGCCGAAGGTCGAGCCGAAGTTGAAGTTGCAGCCCAGCTCGTACCCCTGGCAGATCTCGAAGAGCCGGCACAGGAAGCCGGCCGAGGTCACCGACACCCGAATGCCCCGGACCTGGTAGACCTTGTCCAGCCGGACCGGCCGGTTCCGGTACCGGATCTTGGCGATCTGGCGCGGCGAGTATTTGCCCGTCCAGAAGCTCTCGTGCTCGAACGGCAGATCCTCCCGCCGGTAGACCACCGGCCAGAAGTCCATGACACCCGTGTCGAACGCCGCCACGGACAGGGCCTCGTCGTAGAAGCCTTCGATCCGGAACGTGTCGTCCACCCCCGCGGAGTGGCCGACGAACGCCAGCAGCCCGACCGGCCACGGCGTGGCGGACGTCGCCACGAAACCGCACGTCGCCCCGACCGCCCACGCCGGCCAATAGAGGGTGTCCGTGCCGATGTTGGTGACGGGGTAGTCGGCATCCCACGTGCTTCCCGCGGCGGCGGCGAAGGTGAACAGCGGGGTCCAGCGGTCGAACCCGACAATGGCCTTGGTCATGTCGCGGCACCCCAGATGTCGAGCGTCATGCGGGTCCCCTGATAGTCGACGCCCAGCACCAGGAAGACCTTCCCCGAGCCGAGGCCGTAGCGGTCGGACTGCGCGCCCACCAGGACGCCGGGAACGGCCGTCGGCGCGGTCGTCGGCGTCGCCGGGGCGGACAGCTTCAGGCGGTCGCGCTGGACGCCGTAGATCGCCCACAGCGCCGCGGCGAGCGCCTCGGCATCGACCCGGTGGCGCAGGGCCGAGCGGAAGGTGATCTCCGGCGCGTCGTCGCCGAACTTGCGCAGGACGTCGGGGTCCTTCTCGGCGGGATGGGTGACGGTCAGGTACTGCCGCTTCCACCGCTCCCGCGCCGCCGGCCCGCCCACCAGGTCGGTGTCCGGGGCGGTGACGTCGCCGCCGAGCTGGTCGACGCCGAGGGTGACGTCGTAGGGGGCGAACTCCAGGGTGATCCGGCACGCCGGCCGGCCCCGGCCCTCGTCGGCCGTCGCCACCAGCTCCAGGCTGTCGTAGGGCACTTCGGACAGCGTCGCCACGGCACCACGGCCGAGCTGGCGATAGGTCAGCACCGGCGTGCCCGCCGGCGCCGCGATCCGCAGGAGGCGCCAGGTCTCCGCCCGGTCGGCGTGGTAGCCAGCCACACCGCCGCAGATCTCGTCCAGGACCTGCCGCGCCGTCTCCCCGTTGCCGGCCCAGAAGCCCGTCTCGTACGGGCACACAGCGTCCAGGGCGGCGACGTCGGCCGACGATACGGCGGCGGAGTCGTACCCCATGTCCTCGATCAGCGTCCGCTTCCACACCTGCGCGATGGTGCGGTCGGCCGCCGTCGCCCCCTCCCACGCTTCCACGGTGAGGGTCAGGTCGGCCGCCGTTGCGGTCCGGATGAACGCCCCGTGATCGGGATCGGCGAGGCAGTAATCGTAGGCGCCGGGGTCGGGTTCGTTGGCCTCGTCGTCCAGCTCGGCCGCCGTCGCGCGCGCGGTGCCGACGTTCAGCGGCACGCCGCCGTTCTTGACGGCACCGATGCCGTGGATCGCCTTCGCCGAGATCTGCCGGATGTTGCGGAAGCCGTTGACGTTGACCGGTTCGAACGCCGCCCTGTAGCCCCGCAGCAGGGGCTTGTTGCGCCCCGCCAGTTCGGTGCTGCCCTCGATCCCGGCCGGCTCCGCGTTGTCGCCCGCGTAGACGTCCGCCTGCACCGCCCGGTCCAGCTCGGCCAGCAGGTCGCGGAAGCGGAACATCACGTCCGTGTCGGAGACGACGCACTGTTCCACCCGGCCCGTCCGCATCACGGCGGCGGTGGCGCGGTCGGCGCCGGCGGTGACCACCAGCTCGCTGGCACGGTGCCAGCCGTAGGCCCGCCAGTGGTCCCGCACGCCGCCACCGTTGATCGCCTTCACGAACGCCCCGGACGAGCCCCCCGACGCGCCGAAGGTCTGGCCGTCCGCGAACAGCGTGACGCCGCCCTGCAGCCATCCATCCTCGGCCAACACCGGTTCGTAGATCGGCGCATCCGACGGCTCGTAGGTCCCGGTCGACAGGCGCACCATGCCGGCGGCGAACAGCCACGCCGCGTGAGTGCCGGAACCGGCGACGGAGACCACGTTGACCGTGGCCGTGTCGTCGCCGGCGGCCGTGCAGCGCCCCTCCATCCACGTGTCCGGGTCGCCGTCGACCTCGACGCGGACCGTCATCCCCGTCGTCAGCTTCGGGCCGGCGGCGAGGGTCCAGGTCTTCGGCCCGGTCCCGACGGTCTGTTCCGTCGTCGACGTCGCGCCGACGAAGCACGATGCCTCGAAGAGGCGGACGAACTGTGCCGTCATGCCGCGCGCTCCCGGTCGCGCTGCCGCTCAAGCGCCCGTTCCAGCCGGCGCAGATCCGTGCGGCTCTGGTCACCGGCCGCGATGGCGACATTGAGGAGGGACTGCATGCGGGCGTTCAGTGCCCGCACCTCGTCGCGCAGGCGGCGGTTCTCGGCCAGCAGGTCGCGGGTGACGGCGTCGCTCCAATCACCGGCAGCCGGCACCGCCGTGACCGGCGGAGCGCGCCCCACCCCCGCCAGCATCTCGGCCGTCTGTTCGGCCGACCAGATGCGGGACGGGCCGGTGGCCTCCAACTCCACGCCGCGCTCACCGACGAGCCGGAGCCCGCCGGAGTGGAACCCGCCGTCGGCGAACCCGGGGAACCCGAACATCTTCAGCAGGTAGTCGGCTGCGGCCCGCTGCGGGTCGCTCGCATCCATCTGCCGGAACGGGTTTCCCCACGTGCCCTTGCCGCCGAACCCGTTCGGGTCGGCCCCCAAGGCGATCAGCATGGCGTTCAGCCCGGGGTTTGCTCCGACGGCCCCATGCTGCTGAAGCGCCCACGCCTCGAATTCGCCGGGGCCGAAACCGCCCTCGTACTCCGGCACGGCAGCGGCGATCAGCCGGTTGAGCGCCCCCTGCGAGCCGGACCCGTAGTCCCGGAAATCGCCCTTGGACAGCACGTCGCGGAACGCCTGTTCCAGGTCGGTGAAGCCGCTCTCGTTGACGCCGGCGATGCGGCGCAGCTCGCTGAGCTGGTCGCGCTGCGTCCGCTCCTGCCGTTCGGCCAGGGTCTCGGTGCTGTCGAGGATGCCGACCATCGTCTCGACGTCGAGGGCGTAGCCCGGGCCCAGCAACGTGTTCACGTCCCGCGACGCCTCGAGCGCCGCTTGGATGGCCGGCTGCAGGTCCTGCATCGCCCGCAGCGCCTCGTCCGGGTCGCCGGACCGGGTGAGGGCGGCGAGGCGATACACCTCCTCCACCGCCATCGCCCGGCGCTGTTCGGCACCGTAGGGCGACGTCGACGACGAGATCAGCAGGCCACGGCGGAACCCCGACAGGCTGGTGGCCGCGGTCCCGAACCCGTCGGCGAGCTGTTCCGTCTCGCCGATCAGCCCTTGGAGCGCCGACGCGAAAGCGGTTTCCAGATCAGCTTCGGCCGCGGTGCGGGCCGCGCTGATCCGGGCCGCCTCCTCGGCGTCGGACAGGGCGGCCGCGGCACCGTCGATGGCGGCGGTGAACTCCGGGAACTGCTCCTTCAGATCGGCCAGCCCCTCGGCCGTGATCTCCCCATCCTCGGCAAGCTGCAGGAACTGCAACCGGACGATCTCGGCCGCCTTTCCAAGCTCGACCTGCGCCTGTTCGCCGTCGCCCCACAGGGCGGCGATGTCCGTCTGTTGATCCTCGTACCAGTCGGCGAAGCCCTGCACCGAATTCCGCCAGCTCTCGCCGCGCAGGGTGTTCAGCAGGGTATCCCGGTCCGCGCTGCTGGCGTCCTGCAGCTTGGTCACCTGCGCAGCCTGCCAAGCGTCCACCTCCGTGTCGGAGATGGCGAGGTTCATCGTGTCGATGGCCTCCTTGGTCGCCGCCGCCTGCCCGGCCACCGTCGCAAGGGTCTGCTGGACGGCCGTGAACTCGGTCGTCACCGGGTCCAGCATACTGCGGATCTGCGCCTCGGCCACCCGGCGATACTCGTCACCGAGGCCGAGCTTGTCGGCGCGCTCCACCTCCTCGATCGCCGTCTCGTACCCGGCCGCCGTCGCCTTCTTCGCCGCCTTCTCGACGCCGGTCAGGCTGGTGTCCAGCTCGTCGAGCGCCGTGCTCGCCTCGTCGAGGCGCCGGGCAAGGTCCAGGTCCTTGCTGAAGTCGTCGAGCGTGGTGGCCGTGGTGTTCTTCAGGGCAACGGCAACATCGTCGCCGACTTCGATCAGGCCGCGGTTGACCATCTCCTTGAAAGCGGCAATCTGCGCCTCGTCGAAGGTGTCGAACTTCCCAAGGAACTCCTCGTCGTCGCCGATCCGCGGTTTCCACTTGTCCGACTTGAACTCGATGCCCTGGTAGACCTCGCCGACATACTTGGCACCGGACACCAGCCGCAAGGTTTCTGCGGCGGTGTTGAGCGCCTGTTCCATCTGAGCGGCGGCCTCGGGATCGCCATCGTTGTCGGTGTCGCTGTCCGACCGGACATAGCCGTCCGGGCCGGTGACATTGCCGGCCGCCGCCGCCGGCGGCCCCTTGTCGAAGAGGCCGCCGAAGATGCCCCCGAGGATCTGCGACCCGATGGCGACGAACGGGGCGAAGGGCTGGGCGCCGGGTATAAACATCATCGCAGTGGCGGCCGCGTTACCAACGCCCGCAATCGGATTGCCGTTCTTGAAGTTCATGATGGAATTGATACCGTAGCCCGCTGCACCGAGGATGTTGCCCGGCGTGATGCCGCCCGCTGGAGTGCCCGGCGCGTATCCAAGCTGCCCCACGTCGTCGATGCCGGACATAAGAGCGGTGGATGGGCCGCCGGCGATGGGGGTGTTCAGCCAGTTCACGGCGTCGCCGAAGAACGTCCCGTGCGACCACATCGACGACGGCCCCATGCCCGAGTTGGACATGCCGAGGCCGAAGGGGGTGTTGATGCTGCCGAGGCCGGAGCCGCCGCCTGCCTGTTGGCTGGCCACGGCTCCGGCGGGCGACTGAATGCCGAACAGCCCCGGCACCGCGCCAACCACCTGCTGCACGATCGGCATGATGAACTGGGTGCTGGCGATCTCGATCGCCATCCGCTTCAGCAGGTTGCGCCACCAATCCAGTATGTCGCCGCCCTTTTCGAACATCTTTTCGGCAAGATCGTCGGCGATGTTCTTGGACGTGTTTTCGACGTCCTGCTGGAACTGCCGCGCCGCCTGCTGGGCTTGCTGGAACGCCGGGTCGGCCTGTTGGACAGCCCGGTTGAACGTATCCTGATCGATGGCACCATCGGTGAGCAGGCCACGCAAACGTTCGACTTCCTCCGCGTATTTTTCGGCCGGCGAGCGGACGCTTTCCAGGACCCGGCGTCCTTCCTCCATACGACGGGTCCAGTCGGATTCGCCGGCCTTGTCGGCGGCCTCAACGCCGCGAAGGATTTCGTCCACCAGTTTCTTGCGGGCCTTCGTCGCCTCGTCGACCTTCGGTTTGCCCTTCTCCAGGGCCTGCTGGTAGGCGTCCTCCGCGGCGGCGATGTCCTTCGTGGCCTGTGCCTGATCGATCAGGTCGGCCTTGAGGGCAGCCGTGATGGCGGCCTTCGTCTCCTCCAACTTGGCGAGCGCGACTTCCTGCGGATGCAGCCCCTTCACGGCACGCTGGTAGTCCGTCAGGACCCGGGCACGCTCGGCCTCCGCCTTGGCCGCAGCGGCGGTTGCCCGCTCTCGAAGCTGACGATGTGCTGTCAGCATCTGTTCGGCGCGGGCCAACTCGCCGGTCTGCTCAATGGCGCGATCGAGTTCCGCGACCTGCCGCATGCGCTGTTCGTAGACGAGGGGATTTGCCGGACGACCGGTCTGCGGGTCCGTGCGCATCTCCGGCATGGCAAGAATTTCAGCACGTTGCTGCTGCAGCGTCTTCAGAACGTTGGCCGGGGCGGCTTCAATGGCAGCCGTCATGCTGTTGATAGCGTTGGCGGCACCCATCAACACTGCGGCCAGCTTCTCCGACAATCCAAGCGACCGGTCGATCTCGGCCGTGAACCGCTCCCATGCGGCGCCCATGATGTTGGACGCGCGCTCCACCGTGACGGGCATCAACCCGAACTGCTCGTCCGCCTTCTCCTTGGCGTCCAGGATCGCCCGGAAGATGCGCTCCGCCGATAGCTCTCCGGCCTCGCCCATCTCCCTCAGCTTGCCGATGGGTACGCCCAACTCGTCGGCGATCTCCTGCGCCAGTAGCGGCATGTTCTCCAGAACGGACCGCAGCTCGTCGCCCTGCAGGCGGCCGGAGGCGAGCGCCTGCGCAAGCTGGACAGCGCCGGCCTGCGCTTCTGAAGTCGAGGCGCCAGAGACGATGCCGAACTTCTGCACCGTTTCCACCAGCCTCACCACCTCTTCGTTGGTCGCTCCCACCGCGTTTCCGGCAATGCGGAAGCGGACGAACTGGCCGGCAGAATCTGCGACGGCCATACCCGTCTGCTGCGACAGTTCGTAAAGCTGTCCATACACGTCGCGCGCCGCCGCCAGCGATCCCGTGGCCGCTCGCAGGCGACCTTCCGCTTGCGTCATGCGGTCGCCGGCCTCAAGAGCAGCACGGGCGAGCAAGGCGATACCGCCGGCCGCGGCAGCCGAGGCACCGACGACGCCGAGCATGGCCATGCTCACGCTGCCGAACGCGCCGGCCATCTGCGCACCCTGCGTCACCAGGGTCTGCATCACCGGCGCTCCGGATGCGAGTGACTGGAAGGTATTGACCGCCGCAGCGTTCATTACCTGCATCTGCTGGTGCGTTCGCCCCAGCCCGCGCACCAGATTGTCGTTCACCGCGTTGAACGCCGTGCCGGTGCGCGCCGCAGCTTCCAGCGCCCGCCGTTCCTGTTCGAACTGCGTCTGGCGCTGCTGGCGAATCCGGTTCACCCGCTCGACGAGGGCCGGTTCCGCGGCCAGCACCTTGTTCAGTGTCTCGTTGTCCCGGGCCAGCCGCTGCGTCGCCCGGGCCAGCGGATCGACGCGCCCTTCCAGCGCCTCGAACTGCCGGCGCACCGCGTCGAGGTTGGTGCTTCCCACCTTCTTGATGTCGACGTCGAGGCCTTCCAGCTTGCGCCGCACCTCGTCGACGTTCTCGGCCGCCACCTGAAGACGGACAGAGACGCGCTTTTCAGTCATGGATCACCGTCACCGAGGCAGGATCTTGGAAAGGCGGGAGGCCAGCCGCTGTTCGGCGCGGCTCGCCGCGCCGTCGAGGTCGAGCCGTTTCGGCAGCTTCGTCTGCCGCACCAGCAGGAAGAGGGGAATGGACGTGGCGCGCCCGACGCCACCGCGGGCCAGGCGATCGCCGCGCGCCTTGCCGTCCGCCACCAGCAGCGCCCGGCGGTTGCCGTTGATCGGCACGAAGCGCAGGCCCCCGAACCGTTCTTCCGCTGCCTGGATCGCCGACCACTTCGCCTTGGCGCGCCAGCGCGAATGCGCGTTGTCGCGGCGCCCCCACTGCCGATCCAGCCCGGCGGCCACCGCCGCCGGCAGCGGAATGGCCAGCCATGAAGCGTTCTTGGCCCGGATCGCCGGCCCGGCGTCGAAGGCGGCGTGCAGCCGCGTCGCGTTGGAATAGACAAGGCTGGCCGGGCGGAAACTGCGACGCCGCGCCTTGGGGTACACCTCCAACCGCCACGCCTTTTCCAGCCCTTCGCCCAACCCGGCCGCGCGCACCTGCGCCCGCAGATCCGCCTGCAACTCCGCGGCGACGCCTGAAACCGCGGCGCGCGCGGCGTCGGCGATCTCCGAAAGGCGGTCGTCCAGCACCGCCCGTAGGTCCCCGTCGATCCGGCCGACGATCAGCACCACGGCGTCATCCGGCACGGAGTTGCGAATTCGGCTTCCCCTTCAACCATCCGATTGGACAGCACACGCCCGGTGCTGCACCATCGGATGGGACGTTCCATCGGGGAAAGGGGAAGCACATGAAGTTCGTCTGGGGATGCGTGTTTGTCGCCTGCGTCCTGGGGACGTTCGGCTTCGTCGCGGACATGCAGGCGGCGCAGAGCGCGCCGCAGCAGGCGGCCGCGGCGGCCATGGCGCTGTTCATCATCGTCACGCCGTACGTTTGCGCCCGCGCGCTGGAAAAGCTGGCGGCCAAGCCGGCTATGGCCGTGACCGTCACCAACTGGCCGGCACCGCCCAAAGCGCCGATGAAGGCCGACGAGCACGACGGCAAGGCCGCACGTTTGCGGCCGAACGACTTGGTGTCCCATCCCGTGCGCGGCGAGGGCGTGGTCATCCGGACCGAAGACGACGGCTTCGTCATCGTGCAGTTCGCCGGCACAGAGGCCCGCATGGACCCGGACTGGCTGAAGCGAGCGTGACACGGAAGCGGGCACCGTCTGGCCTCAGCCGCCCGCCACGAGGCGGATGCCCAGATAGACGATGCGGCCGTTCGACTTCAGCCACCGGGCCCGCTGGCGCAGCACCCGGCCGAAGGCGTTCTGCGTCACCGGGTCGGCCGCGGTCCGGCCGCACCACAGCAGGTAGGCGCTCCACAGCTCCTCCGCCGGCAGGCGCGCCTGCGGGTCCGCCGCCGCCGTGCACGACTCAAGGAACGCCGTGACCGCGTCCGGCCCGCGCTCCTCCGGCGGACCGTCCAGCGGCGGCAGCGGCGACGCGCCCCACAGGCGGATCGCCGCCTTGGGGCCCTGCAGCATCCGCGCCTGATTGATGATGTCCAGCCACAGCCGCAGGCTGCGCTCCGTTCCCACCAGCCCGGACGGCTCGTCCTCCGCCGCCGGCTCCACCGGCGTCGCCTCGGCGACGGCCGCCACCGCCGCCGCACTGTGGAGCGCGCCCTTGAAGTGCTCGAACAGCACCCGGTGGCACTCGCGCTGATAGGCGATCAGCCGCTCCTTCAACTCCGGCTTCACCCGGTTGACGTCCGCCCCGAACAGCCAGCCGGGGATCAGGTCGAGGGGGAGGCAGAGAGTTCGCTGCATCCCGCCCCCAGAAGGCGCGGTTATCATAACCTCACCTTCCGCAAGCGACGGCGTGCGGTGAATGCGCTGCCGCTGCGAATGCCAGTCAAGGCCAATCGCTTCACAGATCGGCCGCACCGCCACGAACACGCGCCCGTCCGAGTCGCTCCGCGCCCACAGCGTGTCGCCGGTCGGGGGGAACGGCACCGCTTCCAACATCATCGACATCTCACACCTCCGCCCGTACCAGAGGCCCGAGCAGACGGGCGGCATCCTGGAGCACCGACCAAGCCGCCTGCTCGTCGTAGGACGTCGCTGACTTCGCAGCGGCGCGCTTCAGGTCCATGGTGAGGCGCATCTTGCACAGCGCACCATCCATAGTCGCGGCCTCGACGGCCAACAGGGCCCTGGTCAGGCTGACCTCGTCGTCGTCGAGCTGGTCGGCCATTCTGATTGCGGCCAGCAGATCGCCGAATTCGGGATCGTGCCCATAGTGGGCATCCATCAACCGGCCTTTCGGGACAGCCCCCCACCGCCGTTCGAGACGCCCGAGGGTTGTCTCAATCAAGTCCTCGACCACGGCACGGGCTCGCCGAACCTCCACGTATCGACGGTACAGGCCGGGGATCGGATCGTGCAGGCTGGCTGCCGCCGGCAGCGCCGTGACGGCCAGAACGGGGGCGGCAGCCGCCGACGCGGCCAGCAGCGCACGGCGGGATAGGTTGGAAACGTCGCGCATGACATGCTCCATGCTGTCCAATTTAGAAAGAGTTTCGCCATATTGGACAGAGGAGGTCAATCGTTTTTCGACAGAGTTGACCGGAAATGGCGTCTCTCCTACCATCTCGCCATGATGAACGCCGCACAATGCCGAGCTGGTCGGGCTCTCGTCGGACTGACCCAGCAGGATCTTGCCGCCCTGTGCGGAATCAGCATCGTCACCATCCGAAATTTCGAGAACGAAAAGACAACCCCTTACCGCGGAACGCTTGTCGTCATCCGACAGGCCCTCGAAGAGGCTGGCGTCGAGTTTACGCCGGACGGCGGGGTGAGGCCGAAACCTGCCCCCGACGCGTGATTTGGATTCGACTCTGTTCCACCCAGGGGTCATTGTCTCCGGACGGACATTCACGGAGGACGAAATGGACCCGTACGTTGCACGTCTGGAAGGTCGCCTCAACGCGATTGAGTTCCTGCTGGAACAGATCCTCGCACAGCAGTGCCTGACAGCTTCCGATCCCGTACAGAACGCGGTGGCTGCCGGCGAACGTGCCGCCGTCCTGATGTCGCGGTCACGGCCGGGACCGGAAATGGACCAAGCCGAGTTCGAACAGCTCGCTGAGGCGACAACCGCAGCCATGGACAGGCTTATGCGGCTCGTTCTCCAGCGCGTCCAAGAGGTGACGAACGGGTGAGTTCTGGTCCGGCGTCCCCGACCAGATGAAAGCCCGGCCGAGCGGGACCGCGCGGTTGGGGGGAATGCCGCTCGCTCGCCGCAACGGCAGTCCCCGGCGCGCCGCCGGGCGTGTTCGCTGTGCTCATGGTCACCTCCGTGGTGCAATGGTGTTTCGCTGACCTGCGGCATCACGCCACCGCGTCCCGCCGCAAGTCGGCGTCGGCCGCGTCCATGATGGCGAACGCGTCCATCATGACGGCGGCCTGGTCGCCCCAACCGCCGGCTTCCGGAAGATGGCCGGTCACCGGGACGATCCCGGACGCCATGCCGCCCACGCGCCCAGGCGCCGGCCGGTAGGCCCGCCACAGGTGCAGCATCTCGTAGTCGCCTTCCGTCAGGAGGCGGGCGGGGTTGGTGTGGTGGACGGTGCCGCAGATGTCCCATCCGCCGGCGCCTGCGGCAAGCTCTTCGAGCGCGGCGTCGAAGGCCGCCGGCTCGAAGGCGACGGCGACGGCGATGCGGAGTTTCCCGCGGCGGCCTCGTCGACCGTCATCTCCGACACGATCTTGTAGCCCAGAGACTTGATGCCGCCCTCGCCCAGCACGGCCAGCGTGGCGTCGCTGGTGAGCCCGTGCTCGCGCACGAACGGCTCCGGACGCCCCTCCCAGCCGATCAGGAAGTGCTGGCAGGCGAAGTAGGGGACGAGTTCGAACCAATACGCCCGTTCCGCCTCCACCGCCGCGTAGCGGGCACCCAGCGAGCGCGCCAACCGCGCGATGTCCCCCAGGCGCACCAGCGCATCCGGGTCCATGTCGGCGACCGTGGCCGCCTCGGCCTCGTCGACCGCCGCCAGCAGGGTGTCGAGGTTGACGGGGGCGATGATGCGCAGATCGTCGCGCAACGCGCGGTAGAGTTCGCGGTCACCGGGGTAGTCCGCCCCGGCCTTGCGCATGGCCCGGCGGAACGCGGCCCGTTCCAGATAGGACGGGACGCGGTAGAGATAGGTGGGGCCGTCCTCCACCGGGGTGTGGCGGCCCACGGCCTTCGTGCTGGCCGGCAACGTCGTCATGGTCGGTCCTCGTCCTCGTGTCAGAAGATGCAGATGCCGAGACCGGAATCCTGGCCCACGTACTGCAGCGGCACTTCGCCGGTCAGCAGGCCGCTGCGGTCGCCCGGGGTCTCGTTCAGCGGCTTGGTCTGCGCCGCCGTGATGCCGATCCGGTTGCCGGCCGCGGTGCCGAGCCGGGCGTGCAGGATGCGGTTGGTGCCGGCACGCACGTCGGCCAGCACGTTGCGGGTGGCCACGAGCGTCATCAGCGGGTCCATGGACCCGGTCCACTTGCGCCCCGTGATCACGGCCGGGTCGTAGCCCTCTTCCGAATTCGGGTTGTCGGGCATCGTCACCTGGCCGCCGTCCTCGAACGTCAGCGTCTTCAGCGCGGCCGGCTTGCGGTCCCACGTGAAGACGCCGCCCTTCCACACCGGCGGACGGGTCGCGTCGAACACGCCCGTGGGCACCGCCACGTCCGTCTTGGAGACGAACACGCCGCTGAAGGTCCAGGAGAAGCGACCGACCCCGTTCGCCTCGAGGCGCAGCGACCGCCGCCCGCGGCAGCCGGCCATCGCATACTTGATGCCGTCCATGTACACGTCCATGGACACCGACGGGATGTCATCCGACGCCGGCAGGTAGAGGACGTTCACCGGGATCTGGTACGTGGTGGTGTTGTCGAGCGCCGGATCGAAACTGTCGGCGAGCGTCGCCACCTTCCCCGACGTGTAGTCGGTCACGAACGTCGTGGCGCCGCCCGCCGGGTTCGTCCCCAGCAGCAGCGGCATGTACCGGTAGATCTGCGCGGTGCCCGCGGCGGACGAGCCGAGGGTCAGCGTCGTTCCGCTGCCCGCCGACGCCGCTTCCGCCGACGCCGGCACCGCCGACGCGGTGATCACCTCCGCACCGCCGGTGGCCTTCCATAGGTTGCCCCACTCCGCAGCCGTCCCGGGCGTGCCGCTGCCCTTCAGGAAGCTGTCGAACGTCAGGTCGAACATCATGCCGGCGACGAGGTCTTCGAACGGGTCGAGCGATCCGGTGACCTCGTTCGTCTCGATCTGGTTGGGCCGCGGGGTCGGGCGCGGGTTCTCCACCAGGACGGCGTCGGTCGCAGCCGACGGCGAGGCGTAGACGCCTTCGCTCGACTCGATCTTGACCGCCACCAGGGCGTTGCGCGTGCGCATGGCCATGGGCCTTTACTCCTCTTCGGGGGAAGTGACGGGCGCGTCGCCGGCCGCGCCGCGGCGCGGCTTGCGATTGGGAGGGGCTTGTTCGGGAGAAGGCGGTCCCGGCGCGTGGATCACGGTTGAGACGGCCTTGCGCACAGTCACGGCCATGCGCCCACCGTCCGGCGGGGTGTCGTTCATCGGGCCCTCTCTCTCAGGTTGGTCAGGGGGCGAGCGCGTAGGGGTCGCCCGGTTTCGTCCAGAACTCGACGAGGTATTCCGCGAGAATGGCGCCCACCCCGCCGATGCCTTCGTCGTCGGCCGCATCCCGGTCCATCGCGATCGGGGTGCAGTCCACCGCCAGCCCGCCGAGCGTCCAATCCGTTTCGAACGCCGCCTGCACCGCCGCCGCAAGGTCGGTAAGCAGCCGGTCCAAGCCGGTGTCCGAAGTGTCGTCGGTGAGGCCTTCGATGCGCACCACCAGCAGGTTGCGCACCACCCCGGCGGCGAGCTGTTCCGACGGAGGGTTGCCACCGGTCACCCGGAACGCCAACGCCGGCCGCTTGCCCTCCGGCACCTCCTTCCGCCGGCCGCGGAAGACCGTGATGGTGCCGGGCACGTTGGGGGCCACAACCGTGCCGAGCTTGGTCTCGACGGCGGCGATCACTTGTTCTTGGATGCTGGCCGGCATCAGGAAAGCTCCACCCGCCACAGCAGCCGGTCGGCGTCGGGGTGACTGGCCTTCTGCACGGTGTGGGTGACGCCGCGCACCGTAAGCTGGTCTCCTTCGGCCAGGTCCGGCACCTCCGACACCCGCAGCTCGGCAATGCGGGCGGCGGCGGTCGCTCCGGCACCGGCACCCGACCAGTCGCGGTCCGGTGCCCTCCACATGACGCGGCAGGGCACCGCCGCCTCGCCATCACGGACGACGGTCGCCGCAATCGCCAGGCGCGAGGCGAACACCCGGTCCAGCGCCGCGGAGAAGACGGACACCGTCAGCCCGCCCCGCCGGCCTTGCCGCGGGCGCGCGGCTCGCGCAGCTCGGCCAGCACGTCCTTGCCGATCTCGCCGTGCGCCACGCCCAGCACCTCGCCGCGCTTGAACTCGACGCGGCCGGTCACCTCGTAGAGGTCCCCGTCCTCGTCGACGCGGTGCAGGCAGGTGGCGCGCGCCGCCGCCTGTTCCGGGGACAGCGCCAGGACGAACCCCGGCGCGAAGCGGGCCACCGCGCCCGCGACCTGATAGCGCTTCATGGACCGTCCCTCCGTCAGGTCAGGGTGACCAGGCAGGCCTTCTTCCAGTCGCCGTAGGCGGCGGCCCGCTCGGTTTCCACCGACACCAGGACCTCGTCCTTCTTCTTGCAGTGCTCGCTCTCGAGCCAGAGGGTCCAGAACAGCATGCCGTCGACGTCGTAGCCGGTGCCGGGGTTGTTCGGCACGCGCTGCTGGCGGATGATGGGCTTCTGGTTGCCACCCAGGGCGAAGATGGCGAACTTGTTGGTCCAGGCCCCCAGCCGCGGCGTGGCCTCCACGCGGAACCGGAAGCTGTCCTGCTCCACCAGGATGTTGGTGTCGCCGCCGTCGATCGCGCGCGCCCGCAGGGCCGCCACCGAGTTCTTCATCAGCGTGTGACCGGTGAGCACCAGGAACTCGGTCTGGCCCTCGTTGCAGAACTCCCCCTTGTCGTCCTTGAAGGCGATCATCTGCTGAATGCCGGCCATGATGGCGTGCACCATCTCGCCCGCCGAAGGCTCCGTCGTCGACCCGTGCACGCTGACGGGATAGGTGGAGATGTCGGCGGCGATGGAATTCGACTGCGCCCCGCTGTCGCCCTCGGCGTGGTCGGTGTCGAAAAAATACTGGCCGTCGTAGCACACCGACGACGCGCCGTTCAGCACCAGCGGCGCCACCAGCGACGCCCAGTGCGCCTTCGCGCGCGTGGCCACGTCGTCGATGCGCATGCGCACCTGATCCGTCTTGTCGTACAGGATGAAGTGCTTCGGGATGCTGACGCCGCCCTGGTAGGGCACGTTCGCGACCGCCCACGTGGTGGTGCGGAGCTGGTCGAACTGCTTGGGACCGCGGCGCTCGCGGAGTTGCGGCACCATGCCCAGCCACGGATACGTCTCGCTGTCCTGGTCGGAGCGGATCGCCGGCGTCGAAATCGCATCGACCCACGCGGTGCCGGTCGACTGCATCAGGGACTCGTAGAACATGCCGAGCACCGCGCGCTCGGTGATGATCGGAGCGGTCATGTCGGGGATACTCCTTCGTCGCGTCAGTTGCCGAGACGGCGGATGACGTTGTTGATCTTGGCCGCCAGCGACGCGATAGCGTTCGCGACCTCGCTCTGGCTGTAGGTGCCGCCGATGACGGCGATGGTGTCGGCCGGCGTGCCGCCGGAATTGTCCGTCAGCTCGGCCACCAAGCCGTGCGCCGCCTCGAAGGCGACGACGCCGACGCCGGTGGACATCCACGCCGTCACGTGGCCGATGCGCGTGTTGCTCCCCTGCGTCAGCGTGAAGGTGTTGTCGTCGGAGGCGTAGACGTCCTTGCCGACGTCGGTGATCGCCAGGGAGGAGATGGCGAGCCGGATCAGGCCGCGCGTCCTGACCCGCACGTGCTTGTCGCCGGCGGAGCCGGAGGCGTTGTCCACCTGCGTTTCCGCGAAGCCGCGGAAGGGGTCGCCGGCCTGCAACGGCCGGGCGTAGCCGGAGCCGTTGTCGCCGACGGCGGCCCCCTGGTAGATGATGTCGGTGGCGATCACCGGCAGGTCGTTGATGTCGCCCTGGAGATAGGTCCGGGGCTGGTCGGCGGTGAGGGTGGTCATGTCGGGGTTCCCCTGTTAACCGGTTGCGATCAGCGGCGGGACGCCTGCGCCTGCACCGTCAGGAAGCCGAGGTACGTGGCGAAGCTCTTGAACTCGCCGCGCAGCTCGGCATCGGCGCCCCACGCCGCCTTGGCCCGCTCTTCCAGCGGGCGGCCGTCGTCCACCAGCGGGTTCGCGGGCTTGCCGCTCCCGGACCGCGGCGGCGCCTGCGTCGCGTCCGCCATCGGGCCGGTGCCCTCCGTCGCCCGTTCGTCGTCACGGCGCATGCGAAGCTGGTCGGCCCCCTTCTGCCGCTCCGCCGCGAGCACCTTGACGGCCGCCTGTTCCGGCGTCGTCGTCCCGTCGGCCTTCAGGCCGGCGATCAGGGCCTCATGGCCGGGCAGCGCCTGCGCCTCGATGCCGAGAATGCGGGCCCGCTCCCGTTCGGCGCCTTCGGCGCGGAACGCCGCGGCGATGTCCGGGTGCTTCTCGCGGATGATGTCCGCGGTGATCGGCGCCGGCTGGACGCCGGCTTCGTCCCTGGTGGTCTCCGCCATGGTTCTGGTCTCCCTGGATGAGGAGCGGACTGCACCGCTCCGGGTTCGGCCCGCCAGGACGGCGAGCACCTCTTCAAAGCTCGACACCCGGGCGGCCATCCCGGCCGCCACGGCGTCGGCGCCCACGAGCAAGCCGCCCTGCCCGAAGTCCTGAAGCACCTTCTCCTCGGACACGGCGCGGAAGCCCGCGACGGCGGCCACGAAGCCCGCGGCCAGCCGGTCCACCAGGGCTTGCAGGCGCTCGCGTCCTTCGTCCGTGGTCGGGTCGGTGCGCTTCCACGGGGATTGGCTGGAGACGATCTCGATCCGCCGCACGCCGGCCTTGGCCTCGCGCTCGCGCTGGTCAAGGTGCGTGCTGACGACGCCGATGGACCCCAAGACGGATTGCGAGGCCACCGCCATGTCCGGCGCCGCCGCCGCGATCCAATAGCCGGCCGAGGCCGCCATGTGGTCGACGTAGGCCGCCACCGGCTTGACGCCGGCCGCCGCGCGCACCTGCGCGGCGAACTCCGCGATTCCCGCGACCTCGCCGCCCGGGCTGTTGACGTCCAGCAGGATCGCCCGAACGTCGCGGCTCTCCACCGCCGCCGCGAAGTCCTGCGCCAGCAGGGCCAGCGAGGTTGCCCCCGACAGCCGGGTCATCAGGTTGGCATAGCGGAAAATGGGGCCGTGCACCGGCACCACCGCCACGCCGTCGCGCATCTGCACCGACCGCGTCCCGTCCAGGGCCGGGCCGGTGCGCGTGGCCACGGCCGCCGGCTGCATCCACGGCTCCACCTCGCCGCGCTTCCACGCCGCCAGCACCTCCGGTGTGACCGGGTGCCGGTCGGCGATCTCCAACAGCGTGTGCAGCGCCGGTTCGTAGATCGCCCACGGCACCCCGGCCGCGGCGGCGAAGGCCGTCGTCATGGCATGTCCTCCCGTTCCGGCCGGTCGGCCGCAGCATCCTCCGGGGCCGGTTCGTCGGCCGCCGCCGGGGCGGCCCCCGGCACCGGGCCGCCGGCCTCGCGCACCCGGCGCTGCATCGCCGCTTCCTTCAGGCGTTGCGGGTGCTTGCGCTCGAAGCTGCCGCCGGTCAGTTCGGCGGTCACCTCGGCGTCCGTCTTCCAGCCGTGCTCGGTCATGATGACCGCGGCGTCGGCCTCCTTCTTCGGATCGATCTGGCCAGGCGACGGGCCATCCCACTCCGCGCCAAGCCACGCCGCGCAGATGAACGGGTCGGCGAAGAAGCCCGGCGCCGCCAGCCAGCCGCGCGCCACGCACTCGCCGATCACCTCGGCATAGACCGGCTGGCAGAATTCCGCGGCCAGCCACGCCCGGCGCTTCCGGAAGAACTTCCAGGCTTCCAGGATCGCCGCCCGTGCGGCGCTGTAACTGGCGGTGAAGTGCTTCACCAGCAGCTCGTAGGGCAGTTCCAGCGCCACGCCGATCTGCCGCAGGATCGCCAGAACGAAGGGGTCGAAGGCTGCGTTGGGGCGGCCCGGATTGGCGACTTCGACACTCTCGTTCGGGTTGAGGTCAAGGATCGCACCCGCTCCCAACCGGAAATCGGCCGAGCCTCCGGCCTTCTTCGGTGCGGCGCCGGCCGCCTCCTGCGCCAGCGGCGAGGACGCCCCGCCGTCCGTCTTGACGAACACGGTGAACAGCGCCGACACCGCCGCCGCCATCTGTTCGGCGTCGCGGTAGCGGTCCAGCAGGTTCAGGCTTTCGATCACCGCGGCGAGGTATGGAACGCCGCGGGTGGACCCGGCGCGGTCCGGCGCCAGCACGTGCAGCACCCGGCGGCGGCCCGACGGCAGGAAGGCCGGGACCCGCGACCACGTGCGCCCGCCGAGCGCCAGCTCGGCCGCGTGGCCGCTCGCGAACTGGTAGGCCAGCGGCGCGCCGTCGCGGTCGATCTCGACACCGCCGTTCAGCCACCGGCCGTCGCCGACCGGTGCGCCGTCGCGCACGCCGGAGGGGTTGCACACGCGGTCGCCTTCCACGAGCTGCGTCCGGAACCCGAACGGCGATCCCGGCCGCTCCACGAAGCGCGGCAGCACGAAATGGTCGCCGTTCAGCAGGGCGCCGCGAAAGACGATGTCCTGCTGCGCCGCGAAATTGTGCGTGCGCGCCACATCGCTTTCCTTGGAAGCCGCCCACAGGCGGAACCACCGCCCGGCCTTGCGCTCCCAGGCGTCCGCCTCTTCCTCAGACAAGCCCAGCACTTCGCGGTCGATCTGCGGCCGGACGGTGAGGCCGGGGCCGACGACGTTGGTGACCACGGTGTTGATGGCGCCGGTGGCCAGCGGCGCGTTCTGGTAGAGCCAGCGCGACCGCTCGCGCAGGGTGGGCAGGTCCGGCAGCAAGTCGGCATCGGCCGACGCGCCGGTCCCGCCCATGGTCAGCGTCTGCCGCCGGTCGCGGCGGGCGCCGGTGAAGCCGCCCTGTCCCAGCGCCGCCAGCGTCGCCCGCGCCTGCATGCGACGCGCCAGGGCAGCCGGCGACACGTAGCCGATGACGCGGTCCAGGGCGTTCGGCGGCGGCAGCTTGAGCCCGCTCATTCCGGCACCCCGAAGCGGACGCCGATCCCGCCGCGCGATTCGCGCTCTACGGCGCGGCGCAAGGCCGTTTCGCGCCGGTACAGGGCGTTGAGGTCGGCCATGGTGATGCGGCGGCCGTCGTACGTGACGTCCTGGCCGCCGTCTTCCACGGCGGCGATGGCCGCCTGCACACGGTCAAGCTGCGTCTGGTAGCTCTCGGACATGGTCACCTCAGACCTTCGGAGCGCACGCGCCGGCCGGCCGGCGCCACCGGCGGCGGGGGTGCTGCGGACAGGGGTGGGGCTGCGGGCTCCCCATCCGGATCGGACGGAACGGCCGAGGCGATGGGCGGGGCCGGCGGCGGGGCAAGCGGCAGGTCGAACAGGGTGGTCTGTCCGATGGGCACCGCGGCACGCTGCGCCGCCAGGGCCTGCCACTGCTCGGCGGACATGGTGTCGCAGCCGAGGTAGTAGGCGAGCGCGCGGGAACCGACGGCGATGTCCAGCTCTTCGTTGGGGCCGTGCTGTTCCCACCACTGGTAGGGCCGGCCCTGGCGCTCGCCGCGCTTCAGAGATTCCGCCGTCGCTTCCTTCAGCAGCGTGAGGTCGGCATCCTCGTTGTAGTACAGGCCGCCGGGCCGCAGCGTGCCGTCGGCCGCCGGGCCGCGCAGCATGCGGCGCAGGGCGCTGAAATGTTGGGACTTCAGTGGCCATGTGCCGAGCGGCCACAGCAGGCAGCCGCCCTTGATGCGCTGGCCGCGCCAGTCTACGTCCACCTTGACCGGGCTCCCCATCGCCGGCATCAGCCAGGCGCGCCGGCCCTCGCCACCGCGGCCGTCGCAGGCGAACACGCCGGCCCGGCGGCGGCAGAACAGATAGACCCGGTGGGAGAGGTAGCCGGTGTCGACCCCCCAGGCTTCCACGCCCCACAGGGCCCCGCGCTGGTCGGCGTAGCGGCGGGGCAGGATCGATTCCAGCCGGCTCCACACCTCGTCCCCTTCGGGGTCGCCGGGGATGGTGCCGCCATCGATCCGCCAGCCGGTCGGCACGCCGGGCAGGCCGGCGCCCCAGGCGTAGACGCCCCAACGCAGACGGTCGCCCTGGACGTCGACGAAGCCCGTCAGCACCAGCGCGCCGACGGGGAGGCGCCGCGACGCGAAGGGGATGCGGCGTTCCAGCAGCTTTTCCGCGTCCGGCGCGTCCGTGGTTTCCTTCCACGGCTCACCCAGCACCTGCATCGTGAAGACCTTCATCTTCTCCGGACCGCCGTCCTTGGCGGTGAGGAAGGCCTTGACGATGCCGTCCCAGGTGTTGAAGGGGCTGTAGGCCTGCCAGATGGCGAAGCCCGGCTGGCGGCCGCCTGCGCCGCGCGCCGTCCAGCGGTCGAGGTCGGCGGCGGCGAACACCGGCGGCGGGGCCGGGTTGCCCTCGCCGCCGGGATAGCTCTTGATCCACCGGCCGGCCGCCAGCATGGCTTCCTTGTGCCGGTGTTCGATCAGGCAGCCGCAATCGGCCCCCTGGCACACGAAATGAGCCCGGTAGGGGGCTGCGTCGTTCCACTTCAGCCGGTCCCAGCGCAGCACCTGGTAGGCGCCGCAGTGTGGACACGGCACGTAGTAGCGGCGCTGGTCGGAGGCGTCGAACTTCGCCGTGATGCGGCACAGGCCGTCGATTCCGGGGGTCGAGTTGTAGAAGATCTTCGCGCCGCGGGTCTCCCGCCATGCGTTCGTGCGGGCGTAGGCCTGTTCCACCGGGTCGCCGCGGCCGTCGGCGTCCCAGGGGTATTCCGACACCTCCTCCATGACGATGACGCGGTAGCTCATCATCTGGAGAGGGGCCGACGACGACGCGTGCCCGATGACGGCGAAGCCGCCGGCGAACCGCAGCATGCCTTGCGTGGAGCTGTCGGCGTCGCGGCTTTTCTGCGGCCGGACGCGCTTCGCCAGCTCCGGCGTGGCTTCCACCGCGGTGCCGAGCTTGAGCTTGGCGTACTTTTCGACCTCGTTGGTGGTCGGCAGCAGCACCAGGACGGGGGAGGGGTCGGTGTGGATGATCGATCCCACAAGGTTGATTCCGGCCTCGGTGAAGGCGACCTGCGCCGACTTCTTGGCCACCACCTCGGTGGCCGGGCTGGTGAAGGACAGCTCGTCCTGAAGCTCGCGCAGGTACGGCACCAGGTCGCCGGACCACTCGCCGGGGAAGGGCGATCCCGATTCCTGGCCGACGTAGCGGTATTCTTCCGCCCACTGCGTCACCGTCAGGCGCGGCGGGGGCGTGGCCCCCCGGCGCAGGCCGGCCAGCAGCACCGCCCGGCCGTCCGCCAGGCCGGGAAACCGATCACGCAACGGCGTCACCGATTCCCGCCTCGGTCAGGATCTTGGCCACCATCTCGTCCAGCTTGGCGAGAAGCGCGCGGTCGGCCTCTTCCACGATCAGCGCCGCCGCCCGCTGGTCGACAACGCCGACCAGCTTCTGCGCCAGCCCCGGCGCGCGCTGCGCCAGCAGGTTCCGCAGCATGACGCCGATTTCAAAGCCGGCGTCTTCCACCGGCCCCCGTTCCACCAGCGTGCGCTGCCGCTCCGCCAGGTCGAGTTCCGCCTTGTCCGCCTCCGCGCGCGTCTTCCGGATGCGCTCCACCGCCAGCGAGGAGTCCGCCGACGCCGGCACCGGGGCCGGCGCTTCGCTCCGCCGCTTCGCCGGGTCAAGCCCCTTCTCCCGAAGCGCGCGCAGCTCCGCCACCGACACCAACGGCCGCGCTTCGCCGCCGTGGTTCGCCAGCACCCCCTGCGACAGGTAGCGGCTGACGGTGGATTTGTTGACACCCACCGCCGCCGCTGCGTTGGTCAGATTGGCCAGATCGTCCGGTTGCATCGTTGCGCAACGTTGCGGCAAATCAACAGCTTATCGACTGCCACGCACAGACGCCTCTGCTGCCCGTATTCTCTGGGTCAGCCGGAAGGACCCGCCGGGGGTGGGGGAGGGCGCAGTCAGCGACGGCCGTGGAGGCGCAGCAGATCGGCAGCCCGCCGCAACACTCCGTCGAGCCACTCCCAATAGCCGGGCGTGCCAAATGCCGGCGGGGCGGCGGGCTGGACATGCGCACCATGATGGCCACAGTGCGAACATCGCAGACGTCGCGCCAGCATCACCAACGACGTGCCCGGCCCGTGCTGTCGCAGCAGTTCGGCGACAGCCACCCTCTTCCAAGCACCGCAACGCAGCGCTCGCGGCGCGACGCACCAGATCTCCAGATGCGTCACCCCCTCGCGACGCAGGGTTTCCAAGGCACAGTGGCCATAGGAGTGATCGGGTCTCATGGACGGAGAACATAGCGCGAACGGCCGCGCCCATCCACGCCCTCAGAAAGGGCATCCTTGGTATCGGAGGCATCGTGTCTGGGTCGTAAACGCGAAACGCCCGGCCGGGGTCTCCCCCGGCCGGGCGCACTTGTTCAGAATGGCTAAGACGATTGAACAAACGTGCCCGCGCTGTCAAGCCCCAAGGTGGTAGCGCTCGGCGTAGCGGCGAAGCTCGGCCAGCACCGTGTCGCCGACGCGCCCATCCCGCACGCCCAGCTCGGCGTCCAGCGCCCGTGGCCGGACGCCACCCACCAGCACCCGCACCAGCACGGCGTCCAGATACAGCGTCGCCCGCCGCCCCCGCAGCATCGCGCCGCTGGCGCGCAGGTCCCCGGCGTAGGCCGCCCAGCGCGACCGCGCCGCGCCGCCCAGCGCCACCCATCCGCCCCGCAGCTCGGCCGGGTGGAGCGACTGCGCGACCCGGCCGCCGTCCACCACCAGGCGGCCGGGGTCCACCGCACGCAAGCCGGCCGCCGCCGACGCGTCGTCCATCTGGGCGTGCCGGATGTCCACCGCCGCGCGGGCCATGGCCCCGTCGGCATAGCCCCGTGCCACCATCAGCGCAAGCCACCCCGCGCCGCCAGGGCCAGCCTCTTCCAGTGCCCGCCGCTGCCGCCGCGTCCCGCGCCCCCGGACCGACGCCATCGTACCGCCACCGTCCATAGCCAAAGCTCCCTTAGCCACCCAAGTTCTCCCTGAAAGACCACCAGCCACCACACCACAACCCGTTGATTGTTCTCCCTTTAGGGAGGAGAGGGAGGAGAGGGAGCAACCCGACGACCTACCGCACCCGCACGCACATGCATGTGCACATGACATGGACCGCAACGAATTGCTCCCTGTCCTCCCTCTCCTCCCTCAGGCCAGGAATTCCGCCCCGCACCCCAGGGAGAATTGTCCGACGACCGCTCCCTCTTGCCCGATTGCTCCCTAGATCAGCCCTTCTCCCGCACCGCCGGCGGGAGCCGTCGCCGGGGATTGCAGCCGCAACCCGACGTAGTGGTTTATGCCCATGGACTTCTGGACGCGGGCGCCGCGGTCGCGCATGCGTCGGCCGAAGGCGTTGGCCTTGAGCGCATCCACGGCGTTGTCCTGGCACCAGGTGCAATAGGCCTGATAGAGGGCGTGCGCCGTGACCCGCTCGCCGGGTGAGGGCAGGGTGCAGGCGTCCAGGAACTCGCCGATGGGATCGCTGTCGCGCTGGTACTCCTCGACCGCGGCGCGGATCGCGTCCGGCGGGTCAAGGCCCTCTTCGTGCCACAACCACAACCCGTCCAGCAGCCACGACAGAATGCCGTCCTTCTCCTGGCGCAACTTGTCCAACAGCAGCGGGTCGCGCTCGCCCGGCGGAATGACCACCTCGAACGGCACCAGCAGCACGCGACGCCAGATGCCGATGTCCTGCCCCCGGATGATGGGCTTGTAGTTGGTGCTCATGATGGCCGTGAACTGCGGTCGATACTCGAAGCTCTTCTCGTGCATGTCGCGGGCTTCGATCGGTTCGCCACCCGTGACCTCCTTCACGAGACCTTCGGAGAGCGCAGACCCCTTGTCGGGTTCCGCCATCAGCACCAGCCGAATGCCCGGCAACTTCGCCAGGGTCGGCTTTGGTCCGTCGGCGTTGCGCGGTCCCTGGTCAAGGAACACGCCAACCGGCACAGTCGCCGCATAGTCGCCGAAGACTTCGCGAATGATGTCCACCAACGTGGACTTGCCGTTCTTCCCAACGCCATAGAAGATCACGAATATCTGTTCGGAAACCAACCCGGTGAGACAGTATCCCAACAGCCTCTGCACGAAGCTCCGCACGGCATCGTCAGGCAGAATGCGGCGGATGAAGCGGTCGAACGTCGGCGCCCGCGCGTCCGGGTCGAACCGGGCGCCGGCCAACCGGGTGATCAGATCGGCACGGCGGTGCGCCCGCAGCGCCATGCCCACCGCCGTCTCGGGCCGGTGCCGCAGGTCGAGCGTTCCGTTGCCCGCACACAGCAGCCACGGGTCGGCATCCATGGCCCGGGCCGGCCGGGTCACATAGGCCCGTGCCATCTCCGCCATGGCCTTGACGTGCCCGGCGTCGCCGGATCGCAGGCGCCACGTCTCGAACCGCTCCAAGGCGCGGTGCCACGCCTTGATCCGTTCGTCGCGCAGCTTCGCCGCGTACTTCGGATCGGCCTCGGCCGCGTCGATTTCCTCTTCGGACGGCTCCGGCGGTCCCAGCTTGCGCAGCGCCTCGATTTCCTCGGCCATCTGCCGCAGGGTCCAGTGGCAGCGCCGCACCAAGCCAGCCTCGCCCATCTCCATGGAGAAGCGCCGCCCGTCCCAGCACAGCCATCCGCGCCGGTCGACGAACACCAGATCATCGCCCCACCGCGCCCGCAGCCGCCGTCCGTTGCCGGTGTCGTTCTGCTCGTACTGCGCGAGGTCAAGCGGATCGGCCGCGCCAAGCCCCGGGGGCGGATCATCGCCTTCGCCCCCGTCGGCGGGCACATCCACCAGGGCCGCGCCGTCGATGGCTGCCGCCAGCTCGTCGAGCGCGGCAGCCCCTCCGGAATCGTGGTCAAGTGGACACATGCAACCTCACAGCGCAAATCATCGTGGGCACCCTACAGAGGAGGGGTGCGGGGAGGAGCGACCGGTCCGGCGCAGTGGCCGGCACCGCCCCCTGAGGTCCGGTCGTCGACGTTCGGTGCGCCTCAGGGGCGGCGCGCGTCCGGCAAGAGCCAATCGACGACGGGCGGCCCGCCATGGCCGTGCGTCAGCACGATCCACACGTAATCCTCCTTCCCGCCTTTCTGGGTGACGGAGCCTTCGACCAGCAGGCGTCCCGGCGGCATGCTCGGCCGCCGGGACAGGACGAGGACGTGGCTCACCGGCCATGCCCGCCGGTAGAGCGCATGCCGGCGCTGCCCGGCGAGGAACGGCAGCGGCACCAACGCCGCCACTCGGCGGCGCGCCACCCTCAGGCCGGCCTCGACGAACGCCACGCTGCCCTTTCCGCTGTAGTAGGGCGGGTTGCAGATGACGTTGTCGAAGCTGCCCGCCGGCCAGGCGCCCGGCAGCGTGAAGTCGACCAGCGGCGTGCAATGGCGATAGCCCCGGTCCACCAGATCGGACCCGATGGCGTCGAGCCCGTGCCGCCGGCACGCCTCGACGATCCGTCCCATGCCGCACGCCGGGTCGAGCACCGTCCCGGCGAAGTCGACGGCGCGCAGCAGCTCGTCGGTGCACCAGGGCTCTTCGACGTACCAGTCGTGGGGATCGTGCTCGTACGCCGCCGACCCGTGCCGGTTGAGAGCGTTCTTCGCCACCGGGAGGGGCGCGGGGAGGGGATCGCCGGTCATACTCCGCACATCCCTTCGCATTCGCTGATCCAATCCAGTTGCCCGCGGTCCTCGTCGCTGCGGATGTCGGCTTCGGCCAACGGCACCAGGGAGCGGTGCAGGTAAAGCGCGGCCTCGAAGCGTCCGGCCCTACCGTTCGCCCGTAGAGCCGCGTCAACCGCGCAGGCTGCGGCGAACCCGGCCGGATCATTGTCCCGCAGCCAGCGCCACTCTTCATTCTTGCGGAACGGACACTCGCAACAGGCCGATTTCGGTGGCGTCGGGTACCCGTTGCGCTCCAACCAACGCAGGCAGTCCCAGCGGCGCAGGCCGAGGTCGATCAGCGGGTGCGTGTTGGTGATGTACTTCACCCGGCTCGGCTTCATCCGCTCGACTTCGTCACGGCTGATTCCCACCAGCATGGTGCAGGAGCCGGGACGCGGACGCTTCACGCCCAAGCGGTCCCTTATGAACCGCCGGATCGGCTTGAGCTTGTACTCCTCGGTGCACTGCCGTCGTGCCATCATCGGCTTGCCGGCTGGGGCACGCCCATGGAACGGAATGCTTACAAACCGGTGACCGTCCGCGTTGACCCCTTCCAGCAGGTTGGAACGAAGATTGCCGCGGGAGACGATGTGCACCGGGAAGGGCAGGACGTTGCCGCTCATCAGCCAACGCAGATGCTCATAGACGGGTGCCGGTTCCGCGCCCGTGTCGGCGAACACGGCGAAGTCGGGCGGTTCGATCTCTCCATGAGCCGCCATCAACGCCATGGTGGTCGACTGCACGCCGGCGCCAAGGGAAAGCACTCGCAGCGTCACGCCACAACCCTCCCCCGCCGGTCATGACCGTCCACGGCGTCGCCCCGCAACCGGGCGGCCTTGACCGCCCGCGCCACGCGCTGTGCGTAGGTCGGCGACTCCATGATCATCGGCCACATGAGGTCATAGACGTCCGACCAGATGCGCCGCGGCTGCCGGGGCCGGGCGCACCGGCGCTCCGGGTGCCCGTAGAGCCGCAGCAGCTCGGCGTACACGTCGGCCGGGGCACGGCGGGTCTGCCCGATCCATTCCAGGGCCAGCTTCCGGGCGTCCATCTCGTCCGTCATCCCGTCGCCCTCCACGGTGCGCCGGCGCGCGCCGCGGTGCGGTCGCCAAAGCCCACGGCCCGGCCGCCCCGGGCGAGCGCATGGCGCGTCCGCGCCCGCGCCTCGTCGCCGGCCCTCTCCGCCCCCAGCACCACCACCTCGGCGATCGACGGAGGCAGCACGAGGCCGGCCATGGCCGACAGGCTGCCCGCCACCCAAACCGGCAGATCGGGCCGCGCCATCCGGGCGCGCAGCCCCACCGCCAAGCCCGTCGCCAACAGCAACCGGTCGCCCCCCAGCGGAGAGAGCCGCACAGCGGCGCCCCACCAGTCGCCGAGGCCGCGCATGGCGCGTTGCGCCGTGCCCCCGCCGTCGACGATGTGCGCCGGCCGCCCGTCGTCGGCCAGCCACAGCGCCAGGACACCGCACAGGAGTGGCCGTCCGTCCGTGTCCTCGCCCCAGCGCGCCATGGGGGCGACCAGCGCCGGCCAGCGCCCCAACTCCGCCGAGACGCCACCGCCGGCCGCCGCCACCTCGTACGTCAGCGCCGGCACGAACCCCAGCACCGGCCAGCCGCCTCGGCCGCCCGGCCCCGCCGGGTCTATCCGCTCCGCGGCCAGCCAGCGCGCCGCCGGGGTCCGCTCAAGCGCCTGGCGCGACCGCCACAGCGTCCGCGCCCGCTCAACCGCCTCGCCCCGGCGCTCCGGATCGAGGCGCAGCATCCCGCCGGCACCGGCGCGCCCGCCGCGCCGGGAGCCAAGCCCGCCCCGGGCCGGAGGCGGTGGCAGGTCACGCGGCTCCTTGGCGCCGGCGGTCAGCCCGCTGTCGATGATCTTCGCCAGCTTCTCCGGCTTCCACGGCCCCCTCTTCGGGTCCCAGGACCACGCCAACGCCGCCGCCATCAGGTGCTGACGCGCCAAGCCTTCCGGCAGGTGGCCGCCGCCCACTAGGGTGCCCAGCTTGAACGCGGCCTCGTTCAAGGCATTGTTCTGATTGCCCGGCAAGGTCTGCCGGACCGTCTTGCACTCGTCCTCCAGGGCGGCGCGCGCGTAGGGGTGCACACCACCGGCCGGCAGCGGCCGGGCCGCGGAAACCGGCTGCGGCTTGTCCAGCCGTTTCGCCAGCCACGCCGGCAGCGTCTTGCCCTCGACCCGTGCCCGGCACCACTCCAGGTCCTCGTCCCCGCCCACCAGCAGGCGGAGAAGCCAGTCCGGCGCCGCGGCGATCGGCGTCGCCGCCGGATCACCCGACCACCTGTACCGCCCGCCGTTGGGGTGGATCGAAGGGCCGACGACGATGTACCCGCCGTCGCCGCGGGTATCGAGCCCCGGGCCCAGCCGTTTCGACGCGCTGTTCGGCACCGCATGGCCCGGCCACTTGAACAGCCAGTGCCGACCGCCCGACGGCGTCGACTGGCCCAGCGTCTCGGGCAGCGCCTCGCCGAACAGGTCCTGCAGGAGCGCCAGCGTGGCGAATCCATCCTTTCCCGCGGCTTGGTCGATGTCGGCGTCGAGCACCCACCAGCCGGCACCTTCGCCGGCCGCGACGCCGACGTTGGCGTGCGGCCAGCGGCCCCAGAACTGCTTTACCCAGAACGGGGACCTCTTGGCGTCGAGCACCCCGTGTTCAATCAGGCCCTCGGCCTTGCAAGGAACCTTGCCGCGCTCCTGGCACGGGAAGACGGGCCAACCGAGGCCGGCGTACTGCGCTGCTGCCTCCTGAAGCTCGGGGCCGGGCACCTCGCCGGTCATGACCGGCCCCCGTCGAACACCGGCGGCGGCATGGCGTCGTGGAGCACGCCGTCCAACAGGCGACCGGCAGCCTTCTTGCCGACGCGCTCGATCAGTCGCACCGGCAGCCCTTCGGGAACCTCGCCGAACTGCTGGAAATGGCGGCCGTCGAGAGCGACGAACGACGGGCGGATCGCACCCAGGGCGGCCGGGTTGGGTGCCGTCTCGAAATCGGCATCAGCTTCCACCACGTCGACGGCCGGGCTGCCCGTGTCGAACTCGCGGAACTCGCCCCATTGCTTCATGAAGAACGCGGTCCCCGCCGCCGCGCACTGGTCGCGCAGGCTCCGCACCCAATCGGGATGCATCGGCCGAGCCTGCGCACCGGACTCACCCCCGACGATGATCCAGTCGAGGGCCGGCCGGTCGCCGCAGAGATCGTCAAGCGCGTCATCGGCGGTCGCGCGGAGATCCACCGGCCCCAACAGCGGCTCCACGCTGAGGAACCGCACCACTGCCGGCGCGGCCAGCAGGTGCGGAATGCGCCGGTCGGCCTCCTGCTGGTTCTCCGCCGTCGTGCCCAGCCAAACGTTCGGCCACGGCCACGGCGGAAGGTCGCGCTCCACCAGCTGCTCGACGTGGCTGCCCGGCAGCATCTTGCCGATGTTCTGCGGGCGCTTGGTCAACAACAGCCAGTCAAGGTGCGGCGTGGACGCGATCAGCGCCCACAGGTCCACCCGCCATTCAGCCGGCACTTGGTTGTCGAAGACGTCGGCGAGGCTGGCGCAGAACACCTTCGGCCGAACCCCGGCAGCCTCGGCCGCGCGGTTCCACTTGATGGGTTGCTGCCAGTAGGTCGTCGTCGTCCGCTTGCGCTCGCCGCCCCACTGCACGTGCCCGGACCGCCTGGCCCACCCCTCGGCAAAGCAGTGATCGCACGCCCGGCTGATCTTGGTGCAGCCGACCCACGGGTTGAAGGTGTGGTCCGTCCACTCGATCCCGCTGCGCTCACCCATGGCGCACCACCGCCGGCAGAGCCGCCAACACCTCGGCCGGCGGGGTCCAGAAGCCCAGCATGCCCTTACAGGGGATCGGGCGTTCGTAGACGACGGGGCGTTCAAGCACGTAGCCGTACGGCCCGAAGAACCAGGGAGACTCCATCCTGGTGACGCAGTCGACGATAGCGACCTGCCCGACAATGCAGCCAATCGACGGCCGGACCATCGGGGCGGTGACTTTCGGGCATCCGGCGCGCTCGGCGATCGGGCTGAACTCGTACATTTCTTCCAGCACGTCGACGGTCCGCCACCACTTCGACGTGTGCACCAGGATCGTGCCGCGGATCTTGGTCGGCTTCGGGCGGTTCTCAACGGGCTTGGCGCCCTGCAAAATCCACCACCACCAGGGGGACCGGATGGACAGCGCTCGCATGCCGCACCTCACCCGCACACCAGGTCGAGCCAGCGCCCGCGCAGCGCGGTGCACGTGCCGCGCTCGTCGGCGATGTCGACCGCCATCGCCCGGGCGAAGAGGGTCGCCTGCCGGTCGCCGAGGTCGCTCAGCAGGCGGATGCCGGTGGTGCCGATCCGGTCGACCAGCGGCAGCACGTCGAGGCGGGCGGGGGCGGTCATGACCACACCTCCGAGGGGCCGCGCGGGTCGGGCGCATACCGGTATTCCGGCGCGGCCCACCAGTCCGATTGAAGGGCGGAAAGGTAGAGCACCGGCAATCCTCGCCGCTCCGCAAAGGCGATCTCGTTGCGCGTCGATTCGCCGATGTACGGCTGCCCGTCGACGGGCAGGTCGAGCACGAGCACCGCGTCCGAAAGCCGGATCTTGGACAGGTGGACCTCGTCGAGGATCGCCTTCTCGTCCGGCGCAGGGTCGGCGCGCCCCATGCCGCGCCACACCGCAATCGACAGGACGACGTTGCCTTGCAGGGTTAGGCGGGCCGCCCATTCCTGGAACGCGGCCTTGAAGCGGGTCGAGCCGCACAGCGTGATCACCGCCATGGTCACGCCTCCCCCGTCCGCAGCCGCCGGGCCTGCTCCGCGACCAGCAGCGCCCCGGCCCGGTCCAGGTCGCGCCCGGCGTCCCTCGGCTTCCACCAGGCAGCTGACCACGGCCACACCAGCCACGCGAGCCCCAGCACCGCCCGGCGCCGCCACCCCGCGGCCAGCCCGTGCGCCAACGCCGACAGCGCGTAGGCCGCCCCCGCCGCCGCCAGCTCGCCCGGCGGATACCGGTCGTCGGCGGCCGGGCGGCATCCCTCGCCGGTGATCTGCCGCGCCCGCTCGGCCGCCGTCCGGTGCAGCGCCACCACGTCCTGCGGACCGAGCCCCGCGGGCAGCACCAGCGTCCGCCCGGCGAGGCCGCCCCACGGCGTCCAGCTCACCCGCCGCTCGGCATAGACCTCGACGCCGAGACGGGTGGAGACCACCAGCCCCACTTCGGCCCACAGCCGCACCACGTGCACGCGGTCCAGCGCCCGCGCCTGGTGCCAGGTGGCGTAGGCCACATAGAGGTCGTAGAGCTGCCCGACGGTGACGCACTCGCCGGCACCCCCCGGCTCCACGGCCGCCCGCGCGAACGCCAGCGCGGTTTCCGCCGTGCGCCCCCGCTTGCGCGGTTTGTCCTCGGCGTCCGGCGCCGGCGCCGGCTCGCGGGCGATGCTGCTGGTCGCACTCGACATGGTCTACTCTCCCATGGCTTCGGCGGCGAGCGCGGCGAAGGTCATCTGCGCATCGGTCGCGGCCGGGGTTGAAGGGGTCGCCCCGCCGCGCGCGGCCGCGCGCTGGCACGGGGCGACGGAGGCGCAGTAGGCGGCGGCGGCGCGGCCCAGCGCGTCGCGGCCCCCGCCGCCGTCCAGAAAGGCGATGGCCTCGGCCAGCAAGGTGCCGGCGAAGCCGCCCGGCGGCGGCGGGTCGGCGGCGACCGCGGCCACCGCCTCGGTCAGGCGCGCCCGCTCCGCGTCGCCGCAGCACCGGCCGAGGCTCGCCCCGTTGGCGGCCAGGGCCAGGGCGGTGAGGGGAGGCAGCGCGCCCACGGTGTCAGCTCCCCGCGCCCAGCAGCTCGGCCGCCGCCTGCGCCGCTTCCTCGAGGCGGTCGACCACGGCGTGCACCTCGGCGCACTCCTGCAGGATGGCCCGCAGCTCCTCCGGCGTGACCCGCGAGCCGCCGGCCGACCGCGCCGACAGGGACGCCGACACCGCCGACGTCGCCTGTCCGACCTCGATCATCAGGGCCGCCACCAGCGCCAGAGGATCGGCCGAGCGGCAGCGCCCGCGGCGCAGCTCGGCCCGGTAGCCCGCCAGCAGCGGCGGCGCGGCGTCCGCGGCCATGCAGGCGCGGTCCAGCGCGACCATCTGATAGGCCGGCAGATGGTGGTCGTCGTCATCGGGGTCCGCCCAGTAGCGGACGAGCCGCGTGCTCTTGCCCGCGACGCGGCTCGCGCCGTCGTCGCCGAGGATGACGAGCGCCTGTGACACCCCGTCCTTGAGCGTGCCCGGCTGCCGCAGCTTCATTGTCCGATCCCTTCCTGTGGATGGAACAAGACGGGTGGCGCTCCACCTGCGATACTGCCGTCATGGACACCAGCACCAAGCGCGGGCCGCAGCAGCGCGGCCCACACCACCCACAGCGCCAGGGTCGCCAGGACGGCCAGCACCGCCGCGCCGCGCGTAGGCGGAAGCGTCATCGCCCGGCTCCTTGCCCCTCCGGAGCCGGGGGCTCGAAGAACCAGGCGTCATCCCACGTCGCTGCCGAGGTGAGGGCGTGAGTGCGGATGCGAGCCAAGTCGCCTTGCGACGGCTCCAGTTCGCCGCGCTCCCATCGGCTGACGGTCGCCTGTGTGGTGCACGCGATCCGGGCCAGCTCGCACTGCGAGATGCCGAGGACGTGCTTGCGGATGTATCGCATCGGGTTCATGGCCGCTGAATTTATGCGCATGCGCATATCAGCGCAAGAGGTAATTTGGTTGATTATGTGCGCTCGTATTTGCCTTGTGATACGCCAGCGAATATGCCCTACCTCATGAACCCGCTCGCAGAACGTATCCGTCGGCTCCGCAAATCCCGCGGGCTTAACCAGCACGAGTTTGCTGAACTGCTGGGCGTGTCCCAGCCGACCGTCAGCCGCTGGGAACGAGGGATGCAGGAACCCGAGTTCGATCAAATCGTCGCACTGAGCGACCTTGCGGGCGAGACGCCGCAGCAGTTTGCTTTCGGCGAACGGGTCAATGAAGAGTTAACGCTCCAACCTGTATTTGTGCTGGGCGCGGTGCAGGCGGGAGAGTGGGTCGAAGCGGTGGAATGGGAAAGAGAGCAGTGGTACTCGGTGTCGCTCCCACCGCATCCGCAGTTTCCGAACATCAAGCGCTTCGGCCTTGAAGTCCGGGGGCCCAGCATGAACCGGGTCTTTCCGGAGGGTGCGGTCGTCGAGTGCATCCGCTTCGAGGACATCATGTCCGAGCCCCGCGAAGGCGACTACGTCGTTGTCGAGCGGCATCGGCACGACGCCCTGATCGAAGCCACCGTCAAGAAGCTGGTCGTCCACGACGGCGTGCCATGGCTGATGCCAGAGTCCGATCACCCGGCATTTCAAAAGCCGATCCCCCTGAACGACGGGCACGATGACGACGTCGAGAGCATCGTGATTTCGGCCCTGGTCGTCGGATCGTACCGCACCTTCGTTCGGCGCTAAGCACCCTCCGATCTGAATAACCGCGCATCACAAGCGTCGCCGTTATACGCGCTTGTATTTTTCGCGTTGACACGCGTTATGCGTAGGCGCATATATGCGTGACGCGTCCACCCGAGTGGGCGTTTCCTCCCTAACCTTCCCCCGGCGGGTTGCTCCATCACCCGCCGGGGATCTTTCCCGGAGGCTTCGCGTGCAGCTCCCCGATCTCCCGCTCGACAAGGTGCCGGCGCATCTCGCGTCCCACCACGTCGCCACCGTCACCGTCGGCTCGCCGCGCCGCGTCGTCGAGACCAGGCCGGGCGCCTTGGCGGCCGCCGTCGCCGCCTACGACGCCGGCCTGTGCGAGCTGGCGCAGCTCCGGCTTTCCGACGACTGGCACGCCCAGTTCGCCATCCCGCGCCGCGTCGTCGTCGAGCGCCTGCCGCACCAGCGCCTCGCCCTGCGCCTGGGCGAGCACGGGCGCGTTTATCCCCGCACCGCCTGCTGAGGGTCCACCATGCGCCACACCACCCCCGCCGACGCCGCCCGCGCCATGGCCGAGCTGATGGGCGAGCGCGCCGCCGCCGGCGGCTGCTGCACCGAGGATGACCTTCTCGCCGCCGGCTACAGCCGCGAGGACATCGCCCGCCACGGCGACGCCGCCCGCGCCTTGGCCCGCCGCCGCGGCCTCGACCACGCCGCGTGACCCCGCCCGGGCCGGCTGCGTGCCGGCCCGGCGACGGCGACCCGAGGGGGCGGCCCCGCCGCCTCTTCCGGCCGCCGCCGGCCGGCGGGGCCCACCGGGAGCCTGTCCCGGCCTCGACCTCAGTATCCGTCAACCTTCACCCCCGGCGCACCCGCGCCGGGGGCCTTTCCGGAGGCATGCCTATGCTCCGCACCTACCTGGTCGATGGCGAGACGACAGGCACGACGATCAAGGTCGCCGCACTCGCCCTCGCCCTCGCCCTCGGCGTGCAGGTGGCGTCATGACGGCCGCCGAGTTGCTGGCGCTGCCCTGGCGACCCGACGGAGAGCCCGGCGTGATCCTCGCCGACGTCGGCCAGGACGGCCCGGCCGCCTGCGTCCTGACGGTCGATCCCCATCGCGACGCCGGCCTGTCCGACGAGGACGCGGCGGCCCTGGCCGCCCACCTCATCACCCTGCACAACGCCGCCCTGGCGGCGAAAGGGCGCGGGGGCGAGGCATGAACCTCCGCATCCTGAAGAAGCTATCCAAGCGAGCGGTAAAGATCCTTTGCGAGCGCCACGGCTACAAGCTGGGCGACTTCACCACGGCAAATGGAGACGAAACCACCGATGTGCCGGCGCGCGGATGGCCGCGCCACCAGCGCGAGCGCGTCGCCGGTCGGTCCCTGCCATTCGTCTCTCTGCTGAAGGGCACGCCTCTCGTCTATCGGCGCGTTTCCTACGAGCACGACGAGTGGGATTTCCGAACCGCTTTCGAGGAGCTGCGGGAGCTGGATTTTTGGTCCAGCCCCGAAGCCGATGCGGCGATTGAAGCGATGCTCGCTGACGAGCCGGAAGACGACGACCACCACTGCGGCGAAGACGTGTGCGTCTGCGCCGATCGGGAAGGTTGACCGCGATGGACGGCATCCTTTTCGACCTTCCCGCCCATGGCCCTCGGCAACCCAGCCCCGACGAGATCATCGTTGTTGGCTTCGCCGGTGGCGGCGGCACATGCGAAGGCATCCGCATGGCCCTTGGTCGCTCGCCCGACGAGGCCTTGAACCACGACGAGGACGCGGTGTCGATGCACCGCGCCAACCACCCGGAGACCAACCACTGGTGCCAGAACATCTGGCAGGCCTCGCCGGCGGACGTCGCCCGCGGTCGGCCCATCGGGCTGGCGTGGTTCAGTCCGGACTGCACGCACTTCAGCAAGGCCAAGGGCGGCGTGCCGCGCAAGAAGCACATCCGCGATCTGGCGTGGGTGGTCGTGGCCTACGCCAAGCTCCCGATGCGCATCCGGCCGCGTGTGCTGATGCTCGAAAACGTCGAGGAGTTCGTGACGTGGGGGCCGCTCACCGAGGCCGGCCACCCCTGCCCGGACCGGCGCGGTCACACCTTCCGGGAGTGGGTCGGCGAGTTGCGCCGCCTCGGCTACCGGGTGGAGTGGCGCGAGAGCCGGGCCTGCACCTACGGCGCCCCGACGATCCGCAAGCGCCTGGCGGTGATCGCCCGGTGCGACGGGCGCCCCATCGTCTGGCTGGCCGCGACGCACGGCCCGGCCACCAGCCCTGAGGTGCTGGCCGGCGCGCTGCTGCCCTACCGCACGGCAGCCCGTGACGTCATCGACTGGTCGATCCCATGCCCGTCGATCTTCCTGATGAAGGAAGAGGCGAAGCTGCTGAAGGTGAAGCGGCCGCTCGAGGAAAACACCCTTAGGCGGATCTTCGCCGGCCTGCGCCGGTACGTGATCGAGCACGCCGACCCGTTCATCATCCCGGTCACCCATGGGGGCGGCGGCGGGAAGCACGCCGTCATCGCGCCCTACCTCTCCCGCCAGTTCGGCCAGAGCGTCGGCCACGGAGCTGACGAGCCGTCCGCGACCGTCACGGCTGGTGGTGGCGGAAAGAGCGCGCTCGTGATGCCATGGATGGTCCAGCACAACACAGGCGCGGTCGGCCACAGCGTCGACGGCCCGACATCCACCATCCTCAACGCCGGGTCCCACCAGATGCTGGCCGCCGCCAGCCTGATGAAGCTCTACGGCACCTGCCGCGACGGCCAGCACCCTGACCAGCCCATGCCGACCGTGACCGCCGGCGGCAGCCACGTCGCCGAGGTGCGCGCGTTCCTCACCAAATACTACGGCGAGGGCGGGCAGGATCAGGATTGCCGCGACCCCTTGCACACCGTGCCGACCAAGGCCCGCTTCGGGCTAGTCACGGTCGCCGGCAGCGCCTGGCAGATCGTCGACATCGGGATGCGCATGCTCACCCCGCGCGAGCTGTTCCGCGCGCAGGGCTTCCCGGACAGCTACGTCATCGACCGCGGCCACGACGGCCGGCGCTTCAGCAAGGCCGCCCAGATCCGCATGTGCGGCAACAGCGTGTCGCCTCCATGGGCGGCGGCTCACGTCCTCGCCAACGTCCTCGAGCTGGCGCGTAGCGCGCCGGCCGTCGCCGCGGAGTGATCGTGATGCGCAAGCCGTGTACACGCGTCGCGCCAGAGGCCTCCACAGCGTCACGCGGCGGCCGCTACGCTGAGTGCCCCTGCCGGGAGTGCGCGAAACCCTACCGCCCCAGCGATGCCGCGCAGGAATTTTGCTCTCCGATGTGCCGGGCCCGGTGGAACAACCGGGCCAAGGTGCGCGGCGCGCAGCTCTATGAGGCCGTCATGGCGTGGCGCGTCCTGCGCCGGCGCGGCGGGTTCTCGGTCGTGACCGCCCTCGTCTCCCGCTTCCTGGACGAGGACCGCACCGCCGGCCGCCGCTGGCGGCCCCGCGTCTACAACCCCGCCACCGGCCGGCGCGAGCGGCAAGGCTGAGACGGCATGCCGCGCGCCCAACCTCCTCCTCTTGAACGGCCTGCCGGGGGCATCCCCGCCGACCATCGGTCGGCGGATGACATCCTCGACGATTTCGTGCGTGCCCTTGCCCGGGGCTTGGCGCGCGCGCACCATCGGGCCGAGCAGGACGCCAAGACGGCCCGGACCCTCTGACATGCGCGCAGCCATCTACGCCCGGTTCTCGTCGGAGAACCAGCACGAGCGATCCATCGACGATCAGGTGCGCCTCTGCCAGGAATGGGTGGCGCGCCACGGCGGCACGGTGGCCGGCGTCTATGCCGACTACGCCCTGTCCGGTGCGCACCTGCGCAGTCGGCCGCAGGCCCTGCGCCTGCTGGACGACGCCCGCGCCGGCCTGTTCGACACGGTGATCGCCGAAGGCCTCGACCGCCTGTCGCGCGACCAGGAAGACATCGCCGCCATCCACAAGCGGATGGGGTTCGCCGGCGTCCGCATCGCCACCGTCCAGGAAGGCGACATCAGCGAGCTGCACGTTGGCCTCAAGGGCACGATGAACGCGCTGTTCCTCAAGGACCTCGCCGCCAAGGTGCGCCGGGGCCAGCAGGGCCGCGCCATCGCCGGCAGCGTTCCGGCCGGCCTATCGTACGGCTATGCGCTGGTGCGGGAGCTGGACGCCCGCGGCGAGCTGATCCGCGGCAAGCGCCGCGTCGATCCCGACCAGGCGAAGGCCATCCGCCGCATCTTCGAAGAGTACGCCGCCGGCCTCAGCCCCCGCGCCATCGCCGCCGGCCTCAACCGCGACGGCATCCCGTCGCCGTCGGGCGGCCACTGGAACGCCAGCACGATCAACGGCAGCGCCAGCCGGAAGAACGGCATCCTCTACAACGAGGCGTACATCGGGATCCTGATCTACAACCGCTTGACGATGGTGAAGGACCCCGAGACGGGAAAGCGCATCTCGCGGCCGCGCCCGCCGGCGGAGTGGGTGGTCACCGAGGTGCCCGAGCTGCGCATCGTCGATGACGAGATCTGGAACGCGGTGCAGGCGATCAAGGCGGGCTTCGCGCACATGCGCGTCGACAAGCGTCGGCGCGCCAAGCACGCCTTGTCCGGACTGATCCGCTGCGGCTGCTGCGGCGGTGCCTACACCGTCAAGAGCAAGGATCAGCTCGCATGCTCGGTGCACCGCGAGGCGGGCACCTGCGCCAACGGCCGGACGATCCGCATGGGCGACCTGGAGCGCCGGGTGCTCGACGGCATCCGCACGCGCTTGCTGTCGCCGCGCGCCGTCGCCGTCTTCGTCGAGACCTACCAGGCCGAGCGCCGGCGCCTGGCCCGCGAATCGGCTGGCCGGCGGGACGAGGTCAAGGCGCGCCTCGCCAAGGTCGAGCGGCAGTGCGCCAACATCGTCGACGCCATCGCCGACGGCGTGGCGAGCCCGACCATGAAGGCGAAGCTGAGGGAGCTGGAAGGGGAGCGGGCACACCTCGCCGCGGAGTGGGCGGCCTTGACCGCCGAGGAAGGCGCGACCGTCGTCAGCCTGCACCCGGCAGCCGTCGACCTGTACCGCAGCCGCCTGGACACGCTGCACAGCGCCCTGTCGCTGGCGCAGGACGACGAAGCCCGGGCCGAGGCCATGGCCCACCTGCGCGCCTTGGTGGCGCGGATCGAGGTGCATCCCGGCGCAGAGCGAGGGGTCACCGAACTGAAGGTGCTGGGGAGGATCGAAGAACTGATCGGCCTCGCCCGACCCGGGTCGGGCGAGGCCGCCAGCGGCAGTCGCCGAAGGACTGCAATGATGGTAGCAGCGGAGGGATTTGAACCCCCGACCAAGGGATTATGATTCCCCTGCTCTACCACTGAGCTACGCTGCCATCGGGTCCGGCCGTCGCCGGCCGGGACCGGTTAGATAGGCGAAGCGGCCGGGAGTGTCAAGCGCTTGTGTGACCGTTCGGTGGCGCTCACGCGGCGGCCGCGATCCAGCCTCCGCCGAGCACGCGGTCGTCCCGGTACATGACGCAGGCCTGCCCCGGAGCGATGCCGAACTGCGCCTCGTCCAGCGTCACCTCGGCGGTGCCGTCGGCGGCGAGGCGCACGGTGGCCGGGGCGGGCGGCTGGGCGGAACGGAGCTTGACCTGGGCCGCCACCGGCTCGCCGGGCGCCGCCGCCGGGCCCAGCCAGTTGACCTCGCGCACCCGCACCCGGGCGCGGGCCAGGGTGCGCTTCGGGCCGACCACGACGCGCCGGGTCGGCGCCTCGACGCGGACGACGTAGAGCGGCTCCTCCTCGCCCTTCAAGCCGCCGATCCCCAGCCCCTTGCGCTGGCCGACGGTGTAGTGGACGATCCCGCGGTGGCGGCCCAGCACGCGGCCGTCGACGTGGACGATGTCGCCGGGCTCGACGGCGCCGGGCCGCAGCCGCGCCACCACGTCGGCGTAGGAGCCGCCGGGCACGAAGCAGATGTCCTGGCTGTCCGGCTTGTCGGCCACCGCCAGGCCGTAGCGCTCGGCGAGCGCCCGCGTCTCCGGCTTGGTCAGTCCGCCCAGCGGGAAGCGCAGGAAGTCGAGCTGGTCGCGCGTCGTGGCGAACAGGAAATAGCTCTGGTCGCGCCCCGGGTCGACGGCGCGGTGCAGCTCCGCCCCGGCGGCGCCGGCCATCCGGCGCACGTAGTGGCCGGTCGCCAGCGCCTCGGCGCCGAGGTCGCGGGCGGTGTTCAGCAGGTCGCGGAACTTGACCCGCTGGTTGCAGCGCACGCAGGGGATCGGCGTCTCGCCGCGCAGGTAGCTGTCGGCGAAGTCGTCGATCACGTCCTGGCCGAAACGGCTCTCGTAATCCAGCACGTAGTGCGGGATGCCGATGCGGTCGGCGACCTGGCGGGCGTCGTAGATGTCCTGGCCGGCGCAGCACGCCCCCGCTTTCCGCAGGGCGACGCCGTGGTCGTAGAGCTGCAGCGTGATGCCGACGACGTCGTAGCCCTCCTCGCGCAGCAGGGCCGCGGTGACGGAGGAATCGACGCCGCCCGACATGGCCACCACGACGCGGGTGTCCTGCGGGCGCTTGGGAAGGCCGAGCGAATTCATGGTGCCCCATATGGGCCGGCCGTGCGGCGCGACAAGCACGGCCGGGCCCGGCGGCGCGGCGCCGGGCGGCGCCTCAGCCGCCCATGGCGTTGCGGGAGCCGCCGGGCAGGCGCACGGTCAGGCCGTCCAGCTCCTCGGTCATGATGATCTGGCAGCCGAGGCGCGACGTCTTGGTCAGGCCGAAGGCGAGGTCGAGCATGTCCTCCTCCTCCTCGCTGGCCTCGTTCAGCACGTCGTACCACTGCGGTTCGACGATGACGTGGCAGGTCGAGCAGGCGAGGGACCCTTCGCAGGCACCCTCCAGGTCGAGCCCGTGCTTGTGGGCGATCTCCAGCACGGACAGGCCGAGCGGAGCGTCCACGTCGCGGCGGGCGCCGTCGGGTTCGATGAAGGTCATCTTGGGCATCGGTGTCGGGACTCCCTGGTAGGCGGTTCGATGGTCGGAAAAGGGCGGGGCGGCGGGTCAGGCCGGCGGGGCACGGCGGGCGCGCCGGGCGCGGGCGTCGGCGGCGACCGCCTCCAGCGCCTCCAGCCGCGCCAGCACCCGTGCCGCGGCACCGGTCAGGCCGGTGCGGAAGGCGTGCGCCAGTTCGCGGATGCAGCCCTCGATGCGCTGCGCCACCTCGTGGGCCACCCGGTCCATCGCGGCGGCGCCGGCGTCCGGGTCGGCGGCGGCGGCGTCGAGGCGGGCGCGCAGCTCCGATTCCTCGGGCGCCGTGCCGGGATCGTTCTCGATGCGGTCGCCGCCCAGCAGCTCCAGCAGGTAGCGGGCGCGGCGCACCGGGTCGCGCAGCACCGCGTGGGCCTCGGCCAGCGCCTCGGCCTGGGCGGCGGCGTTGGACTGCTGGCGGACGCCGCGGGCGACGAACCGCTCCGGCGTCAGGGCGCGGGACAGGCCGGCGTGCTGGCGGGCGAGCTGCTCCAGGTCGATGTCGAAGCGGCGCTCCAGCCCCAGCCGGGTGAAATGGTCGAGTGCCGCCGGCGGCTGCACGGCGCCGCAGCCGTGGCAGAACAGAGCGCGCGCCGCCACCGAGCGGCCGCACAGCCAGCACGGGTGCAGGTCGCCGTCGATGGTGCCGGCGATGCGCGGGCCGCCAGTGCCCTTTCCCGATTCGCTCATGGTCGGTTCACCTGGACGCGTTCATTTCCGTACGGTCGTTCCCACCCCTGGTCGTCGCGGCACGACCCTGCGCCCGTTCCGGCGCGTCATACCGGCATCGGCGGCGCGACGCAACGGTCACGATCGGGAATGACGATCGGCGGCACCGGCGGCGGCGCGGGTCAGGCCGCACCGCCGGGCGCCAGGCGCCGCGCCATCGCCGTCCAGGCGTCGAGGAAGCGCTCCACGTCCGCCGCCGTGCTGGTCCAGCCGAGGCTGACGCGGACGGCCGACCCCGCGGCGGCGTCGCCCGCGCCCATGGCGGTCAACACGTGCGAGGCCTTGACCGTCCCGCTGGAGCAGGCGGCGCCGGTCCCCACCGACACCCCGGCGAGGTCGAGCGCCATCATCTGCGTCTGCGCCGGCACGCCGGGCAGGGCGAGGCAGCTGGTGTTGGCGACGCGCGGCGCCGCGGCGCCGAACACGCGCGCCTGCGGCACCGCCGCCTGCGCCCGCTCCTCCAGGGCGTCGCGCAGCGCCGCCAGCAGGGCGGTGCGGCCGGGCTCCGCCGCCTCGACGCGGGCCAGCGCCGCGGCGGCGCCGAATCCGACCAGCCCGATCAGGTTCTCGGTCCCGGCGCGGCGGCGCCGTTCCTGTCCGCCGCCGCGCAGGATCGGTTCCGGCTCCAGCCCCTCGGCCAGCACCAGCGCGCCGGCTCCGGCCGGGCCGCCGATCTTATGGGCCGACAGGGTCATCAGGTCGGCCCCCAGCGCCGCCATGGACAGGGGCAGACGTCCCGCCGCCTGCACCGCGTCGGTGTGCACGAGGCCGCCGCGGGCGTGGACCAGCGCCGCCGCCTCGGCCACCGGCTGGACCACGCCGGTCTCGTTGTTGACCAGCATCAGCGACACCAGCGCCGGCCCGGCGGCGTCGAGACGGGCCTCCAGGGCCGCCAGGTCGACGACGCCGTCCTGGCGCACCGGCAGCCGCTCGGCGCCGGGTTCGGCCGCCAGCACCGAATCGTGCTCGATCGCCGAGACCAGGACGCGGCGGCCGGGGAAGCCGCGCAGGGCCAGGTTGTTGGCCTCCGTCCCGCTGCCGGTGAACAGCACGCGCGCCGGCGCGGCGCCGGCCAGGGCGGCGACCGCGGCACGGGCGTCCTCGACCGCCCGGCGCGCGGCGCGCCCGTGGCCATGGACCGACGAGGGATTGCCGACGAGGTCGAGCGCCCCGGCGATCGCCGCCCTGACGGCGGGTCTCAGCGGCGCCGAGGCGTTGTGGTCCAGATAGACGGGAGACGGCATCGTCGGGAAGGGGCGCCCCCGGTCATTCCGCCGCGACGGCGGCGTTCCCGGACTCCGCCGCGCCGGCCAGCTTGCCGGCGAGGATGCTGGAGCCGATCACCCGGCGCTCGACCACGTCGGCGACGGTGACCGAGCTGAGATACATGTGGATCTGGTTGCCCAGCTCCTCCCACAGGTCGTGGGTCAGGCAGCGCGAGCGGTTGGTGCGGCAGCCCTGCGGGGTGATGTTGGCGCAGCGGGTCGTGCGGATCGGCTCGTCCACCGCCAGGATGATGTCGGAGATGCGGGTGGCGTCGGCGGTGTGCGCCAGCAGGTAGCCGCCGCCGGGGCCGCGCACGCTCTTCACCAGGCCGCCCTTGCGCAGCTTGGCGAACAGCTGCTCGAGGTAGGACAGAGAGATCTCCTGGCGTTCGGCGATGTCGGCCAGCGCCACGGGATGACCGTTGCTGTTGGCGGCGAGATCGACCATCGCCATGACGGCGTAGCGTCCCTTGGTGCTCAGTCTCATGTCTCTCTCCCTTTCTCCGGGCCGGCACCCTGGACGCGGCCAGCCTGGCTCCGCCGCGGCGGAGCCGGTTCGTGTCAACAGGGGCCGGCCGGCGCCGGGTGCCGCTCGCGTCCCGGCCCGTCGCCGTCCGCCGGTTCGCCGTCGTGGCCCAGGCGATCGCCGGGGCGCGCCTGTTCCAGCTCTTCGACCCGCTGGCGCAGGCTCTGCACCTGGTCGAGCAGGCCGGAGAGGGCGCGCGCCACCGGGTCGGGGATGTCGCCGCACGGCGTGCCGTAGGGAAGGAACTTCGCCGCGTCGGCCTTGTCGCGCGGCACCACGACGCGGGCCGGGATGCCGACCACCGTCACCCCCGGCGGGACGGCGGCGACCACCACGGCGTTGGCGCCCACCCGCGCCCCCGCGCCCACGGTGATGCCGCCGAGGATCTTGGCGCCGGCGCCGACGATGACCCCGTCCTCCAGGGTGGGATGGCGCTTGCCCGGGTGCAGCGAGGTGCCGCCGAGCGTCACCCCGTGATAGAGCATGACGTCGTCGCCGATCTCGGCGGTCTCGCCGATGACGACGCCCATGCCGTGGTCGATGAAGAAGCGCCGGCCGATGGTGGCGGCGGGATGGATCTCGATGCCGGTCAGCGCCCGCGCCGTCTGCGACACCAGCCGCGCCGGCAGGGTCCAGCCCCGTTTCCAGAAATAGTGGGCGATGCGGTGGGCAAGCAGCGCGTGCAGCCCGGGGTAGCACAGCGCCACCTCCAGCCGCGACGTCGCGGCCGGGTCCCGGGCCACGATTCCGTCGATTTCTTCGCGAAGATGCTTGAACACCGACTCACCCGCCGTGGTATAGTCCGCGCTCTCTCTCAGGATCGGTACGAGCCCCAGCCTCTCCGGTTGCGCGGGTTGCCCCGGACGACATACCGACGCATATATGATGACCAAGCAAAACGGTCAAGAATTGGATTCACAAAAAACGTGGCCTGGAGCGCGCAACCACATTAGCTTGTCCGGCACCGCGGGCGCCGCCCGCGGAGTGGTTCGTGTTTGTCCCGGTTCGCGTCAGGATCGTCGCCCCTATGCCTGAAGTGATGATTAACGGCCCCGCCGGCCGCCTGGAGGGACGCTACGTCCACGGCAAGACCCCGAACGCGCCGGTCGCCCTGATGCTGCACCCGCATCCGCAGCACGGCGGGACCATGAGCAACAAGGTGGTCTACACGCTGTTCCAGGCCTTCGTGAAGCGCGGCCACTCGGTGCTGCGCTTCAACTTCCGGGGGGTCGGCCGCAGCCAGGGCTGCTTCGACAAGGGCGAGGGCGAGCTGGCCGACGCCGCCGCCGCGCTGGACTGGCTGCAGACCTACAACCCGAACGCGGCGCTGTGCTGGATCGCCGGGGTGTCCTTCGGGTCCTGGATCGGCATGCAGCTGCTGATGCGCCGGCCGGAGATCGACGGCTTCGTCGCCGTGTCGCCGCCGGTGAACCGCTTCGACTTCTCCTTCCTGGCGCCGTGCCCGTCGTCCGGCCTGATCGTCAACGGCGACCGTGACGAGGTGGTGCCGCAGCCGGCCGTGCAGAAGCTGGTGACCAAGCTGTCGGTGCAGCGCGACATCCGCATCGATCACCGCACCGTCGTCGGCGCCAACCACTATTTCCTCAACCGCACCGACGAGCTGGCGCGCGAGGTCGACGATTATCTCGACCGCGCGCTCGGCAACCCGCTGGCCGCCGTCGCCGAATAGCGGCGGCGCTCAGCCCGTGGCGAAGCAGGCGGCGCGGTCGTCGCACTGCTCGCAGTTCGGCGACTTGCAGAGCAGGAAGCCCTCCCGCGAGCAGAGCTGGCGGTAGAAGAACTTCTTCCACTTCATGTCGCCGGCGTTGAGCGCCACCAGCGCCGGAAAATGCCGGCGGAACATGGCGTTCAGCTCGCGCCGGCTGGCGAAGCCCATGTCCTGCCAGAGATGGCGGGCCTCCAGGCTGCGGCGGGCGACGATGGCGGCCAGCCATTCCTCCTCGTCTCCCACGCCGGCTCGGTGCTCAAGGATGAAGGCGCGCAGGTCGGCCTCCTCCAACTCGTCCTCGCCGGGGCCGGTGCCGGCGGGCAGGGCGGCGATCCAGGGCACGAGGCCCGGCGCGTGGCGCGCCGCCAGGGCGGCCAGGGCGCCGCGCGTCAGGCCGAGGGCGGCGGTCAGCGGCCGGTCCCGCTCGGCGGCGGCGTGGCCGAGGATGCGGGCGAACAGCAGGGAGTCCGGGTACTGCGACGGCGGCTCGGCGGCGAGGGCGGGCTGGGGCATGGCAGCGTCCTTCGGCGGTGCAGCATGAGCCCCTCATTTCGCCCAGGTCCGCCGGCTCTTTTCAAGTGTCCTGTTCCGGTTCGGGGGGCGGCCGGGTCAGGGAATCGAGGCGCGCCATGTGCGGTCCGGCGGCCTCCAGGGCGGCGCGCTCCATGGCGCGGTAGCGCTCCACCAGCTCCTCGCCGAGCGGCGTCAGCTCCGCGCCGCCGCCGGCGCGGCCGCCGGCGCTGGCCTTGACCACCGGATCGCGGAACACCCGGTGCATCGTGTCGATGAGCTGCCAGGCCCGCCGGAACGGCATGTCCACCGCGCGCGCCGCGGCGGAGATCGATCCCGTCCGGCGGACGCCTTCCAGGAGGCGGACCTTGCCCGGCCCGATGGAGCCGCCGGCGTACAGGATGCGCAGCCGCAGCGTGCCGCGGCTGTGGCCGTCGTCGTCCGTTTCGTCCATCCGCGCGTCTTCCGGTGCGGTTGCCATCGTCGCCATGGTCGGCCCGCCGGGTCGGCGAGACAAGGGACAATGTCGTCCGCGGCCGCGCGGATTCGCGCCTTGCTGCGCAAGGCGAACGGGATCAGACTCCAACCCCGCCGCGATCGATGGCGGCGGGCCCGGAGGCTGGGAGGTGCGGCATGGCGGAGGCCGCCGTCGGGCATGCCCTGCTGGCGCGGCTCGCCGCGTTGCGCGACGAACCGCAGCCGCGGACGGGCCTGCTGGCCGATCTGCGGGAAGTGGAGCACGGCGCCGACCCGCGCTTCGCGCTCACCCTCGACCATTATCTCGAAAGCTGGCTGGGCGGCCGCCCGCGCGAGGTGTTCCAGCTGCCGGAGCGGCGCCTGCTCATCCTCGCCGCGGCGGAGGCGGCGCCGCTGCTGGAGGGCGGGGCGAAGGCGCTGGCGCAGATGCTGCGGGTGCACGGCTTCGGGACGATGCGGTTCGCCGCCTACGACCTGCCCGCGGACCTGGACCGGCTGGTCGGCGCCGTGACGCCGCCGGGGGCGGACGGGCGGATGCGCCTGGTCGCCGCGGCGGACCGGGCGCCGACGGCGGCGCTCGACCAGGTTCTGGCGGTGGAGCGGGTGCTGCGCGGCGCCGACGTGGAGAGCCTGCTGCGGGAGGAGACGCTGTGGTCCTTCGCCGACCCGCAGCGGCCGGAGCCGCGGCTGACCGAGTTGGCGGTGTCCCTGGACGAGCTGGAGGCGCGGCTCGACCTGCCGCTGCGCCGCGACGCGTGGCTGCGTCACGAGGTGGCGTCGCTGCTCGACCGCGGCCTGTTGCGCCACGTCGCCCTCGACCGCTGGCGCAGTGGGCGCTCCTACGCCTTCGACCTGCACACCGCCACCGTGCTCGACGACGGCTTCGCGGCCCTCGCGCGGGCCGTTCCGGCCGAGCTGCGGCGGCGCATGACGGCGGAGCTGGCCGCCTGGGAACTCGGCCTGTCGGCGGACCGGGTGGTCGCCGCCGCCGCCCGTCTCGCCGACGTCGGCATGGCGGTGGCCATCGACCACGTGCCGCTGGCGATGCTGCCGGCCCTCGACCTGCGCGGCGTGCCGGCGGCCTACGTCAAGACCCTGTGGAGCGCGGCCGAGGACGCCCCGGCGCTGCTGCGCGCCGGCGCCGGGCGGTTGGGAGCCGACCGCCTGGCGCTGTGGCGTTGCGACACGGCCGCCGCCGTGGCGGCGGGCGAGGCGGCCGGGGTCCGGCTGTTCCAGGGCGCGGCGGCGGACGCTGTCGCGGCGGAGCGCGAGGCGCTCTGGCTGGCGGACCAGGCGCGCGCGGACCAAGCGTGCGCCGCGGCGGCGGCGCGCTCTGCGGCAGCACCGGCGGCCCACCCCGGCGTCCTCATCCGCCTGGGCCGCCTCCTGGGCCGCCTCCTGGGCCGCCACTGAACGGTTGACGGCTCAGCGGCGGGGCGGCGGAGCGGCGTCCGGTCCCCCATCGTGCTCGTCGATCCACTCGAAGGCGAGCACGGCCTCGGTGAAACGGGCGAAGAAGCGGTCGGCGTAGCCGGTGGCGCTGGAGCGCACCAGCCGCCCGGCCAGGGCGGCGATCCGCCCGCCGAGGTCGGCAGTGGCGGTGTAGGTGAGGTGGGTGTGCCCGCCGTCGGCCTCCTCCAGGCGGACGTGGGCCATCGCCTTGACCATCCCGGCGAGACCGCCGCGGCCTTCGCCGACCAGGATGTAGAAGCGCGGCGGGTCGACGGGATCGACGGTCAGGCGGCTGTCGAATCCGACCTTCAGCGGGCCGATGCGCGCCATCACGCGGGCGGCGTACTCGGTCCGCGACAGGCGGGTGACGTGCTCGCACACGGGCACGCAGGACTTCAGCACCTGCGCGTCGCACAGCGCCGCGAACACCCGCTCGCGGTGCGCCGGAATCCGGTAGCTGCCCGTCAGTTCCATGCCGTTCCCCTCCCGCGGCTGCGTCCGCCAACATGAAAAAAATGATGCTTGAGCTTCCCGCCCGGTAGGGCTAGGCCCGGATCGCTGAAGGAAAGTTTCGGACAGGGAGGAGAACGGCCTCGCATGGCGATGATCGTGATCGAGAACCTGGTGAAGCGCTTCGGCGCCTTCACCGCGGTCGACGGCGTCAGCTTCGCGGTCGAGCGCGGAACGGTCCTGGGCGTCCTGGGACCGAACGGCGCCGGCAAGTCGACGACGATGAAGATGATCACCGGCTTCCTGACGCCCAGCGCCGGCAAGGTGCGCGTCTGCGGCTTCGACGTCGAGAGCGAGCCGCTGGCGGCGCGCCGGCGCATCGGCTACCTGCCGGAGGGCGCGCCCACCTATCCCGACATGACGCCGCTGGGATTCCTCGCCTTCGTCGCCGGGGTGCGCGGCCTCGCCGGCGCCGCGGCGCGCGAGCGCGTCGCCTGGGCGGTGGAGCGGGTGGCGCTGGGCCCCGTCCTGCACCAGCCCATCGAGACCCTGTCCAAGGGCTTCAAGCGGCGGGTCGGGCTGGCCCAGGCGATCCTGCACGACCCCGACGTGCTGATCCTCGACGAGCCGACCGACGGCCTCGACCCCAACCAGAAGCACCAGGTGCGCACCCTGATCCGCAGCATGGCGGCGGAGAAGGCCATCGTCATCTCCACCCACATCCTGGAGGAGGTGGAGGCGGTGTGCAGCCGCGCCATCGTCATCGCCGGCGGCCGCGTCCTGGCCGACGGCGAGCCGACCGGGCAGGGCTGGCGCCTCGGGCCCCACGTGGCGGCGCCCGGCCGCCTCGACGCGGTGTTCCGCCGCATCACCCTGGGCGCCGCCGAGGCGGAGGCCGCGCCATGCTGAGCGGTGCCGGCGCCGTGTTCCGGCGGGAGCTGGCGGGCTACTTCGCCACCCCCGTCGCCTGGGTGTTCATCGTCGGCTTCCTGCTGCTGGCGGGCATCCTGACCTTCTATGTCGGCGGCCTGTTCGAGCGCGGGCAGGCCGACCTGAAGCCGTTCTTCGCCTTCCATCCCTGGCTCTACGTGGTGCTGATGCCGGCCGTCGCCATGCGCCTGTGGGCCGAGGAGCGGCGGTCCGGCACCATCGAGCTGCTGCTGACCCTGCCGGTCGGCCTCGCCGGCGTGGTGGTCGGCAAGTTCCTCGCCGCCTGGGCCTTCACCGCCATCGCGCTGGCGCTGACCTTCCCGGCCTGGATCACCGTCAACGTGCTGGGCCATCCCGACAACGGGGTGGTGCTGGCGGGCTATCTCGGCAGCCTGCTGATGGCCGGCGGCTATCTGGCGATCAGCGCCTGCCTGTCGGCGCTGACCCGCAACCAGGTGGTGGCCTTCGTGGTCGGCGTCGTGGTGTGCCTGCTGTTCACCGTCGCGGGCAGCCCCATCGTGCTCGACGCGGTGGTGGGCTGGGCGCCCGAGGTGCTGGTGGACGCGGTGGCGTCGTTCAGCCTGCTCAGCCGCTTCTCGGCGATCATCGACGGCGTCATCGATCTGCGCGACCTGGTGTTCTTCGCCTCGCTGATCGCCGTCTGGCTGTTCGCCAACACGGTCGTCGTCGACCTGCGCAAGGACGGCTGAGGGAGGACGGACGATGACCCGCAAGACCATCTCCCTCCTGTCCCTGGCGCTCGCCGCCGTGCTGTTCGTGGCGGTCAACGTGCTGGCCGGCGCCACCCTGCGCCACGCCCGCCTCGACCTCACCGCCGACCGCCTCTACACCCTGTCGCCCGGCACCGTGAACGTGCTGGCGGCGGTGCGGGAGCCGGTCACCCTGCGCCTCTACTTCTCCGAACGGCTGGCCGGCGAGGTGCCGGCGCTGCGCACCTACGGCCAGCGGGTGCGCGAGCTGCTGGAGGAGTACGCCGGCCGCTCCGACGGCCGGGTGCGGCTGGAGATCGTCGACCCGGAGCCCTGGTCGGAGGCCGAGGAGCGTGCGGTGGAGGCCGGCGTCACCGGCGTGCCGCTGGACCGCAGCTCGGGCCGGCAGATCTATTTCGGGCTGGTCGGCACCAACAGCACCGACGGGCAGGAGGTCATCCCCTTCTTCCAGCAGGAACGGGAGGCCTTCCTCGAATACGACCTGACCCGCCTCGTCCACGCGCTGGCCGCACCCAAGCGGCCGGTCGTCGGCGTCCTAACGGCGATGCCGCTGGAGTTCGGGCCCGGCGGCATGGCGGCGGCGCTGCGCGGCGGTTCCCAGCCCTACGCGGTGCTGTCGGCGTTGCGCATGCTGTTCGACGTGCGCATGCTGCCGCCGGATGCGGCGGCCGTCGGCGACGACGTCGACGTGCTGATGGTGGCCCGGCCGAAGGACCTGCCGCCGCGCACCCTGTACGCCATCGACCAGTTCGTGATGAAGGGCGGGCGCGCCGTCTTCTTCGTCGATCCGTGGGCGGAGAGCGACCTGGACGCCGGCCCCGGCGGCATGCCCGACCCGGTGACCGGCAGGACGGCGGCCCTGCCCACCCTGTTCGACGCCTGGGGCATCGCCATGGACCCGTCGACCTTCGTCGCCGATCCGCTGCGCGCCATCGCCGTCAGCACCGGCCGCCGCACCGTGCCCTACCCGGCGTGGCTGTCGCTGACCGACGAGGACCGCGACCGCAACGACGTGGTGACCGCCGACCTCGGCACGGTCAACGTCGCCTCGGCCGGCAGCCTCGCCCTCAAGGAGGGGGGCACGGCGACCCTGACGCCGCTGATGACCTCCTCGCCGGCCGGCCAGCTGGTGCCGGTGATGCGCCTGCTCGGCCCGCCGGAGCCGGAGAAGCTGACGGCTGCGCTGGGCGCCGAGGGCAGCCGCCGCGTGCTGGCGGCGCGGGTCTCCGGCACCCTGGCCTCGGCGTTCCCCGACGGTCCGCCCAAGGCCGAGGACGCCCAGGGCGACGCCGCCGAAGGCGGCGGTGGCGAGCGGCCCGGCGCGGCGGAGCATCTGGCGCGCAGCCGGGAGCCGGCGAACCTCATCGTCGTCGCTGACAGCGACCTGCTGGAGGACCGCTTCTGGGTCGACGACCAGCGGATGCTGGGCCAGCCGACGGCGATGCCGTTCGCCGGGAACGGCGACTTCGTGGTCAACGCGGTGGAGAACCTGTCGGGCTCGGCCGACCTGATCTCCCTGCGCGGCCGTGCCGGCTCGCGGCGGCCCTTCACCCTGGTGCAGGACCTGCGCCGCGCCGCCAACCAGGCGATGCTGGTGCGCGAGCAGGAGCTGGAGAACGAGCTGAAGGAGACGGAAAAGCGCATCGCCGACCTGCAGGGGAAGGCCAAGACGCCCACCGGGGCGCTGCTGTCGGCCGAGGAGCAGGGCGCCATCGACCGCTTCCGCGGCGAGGTGGTGCGCATCCGCAAGGAGCTGCGGGCGGTGCAGCTCACCCTCAACCGCGACATCGAGCGGCTGGCGGCCACCGTCAAGGCGGCCAACATCGTCGCCATGCCGGTGGCGGTCACGCTGCTGGCGCTGGGCCTGGCGTTCTGGCGGGCCCGCCGCCGCGCCCGGCTGAGCCACCGCTAGGAAGGAGGTTCCCCATGCGCACGCGATCCCTGGCGATCCTGGCGGTGGCGACCGCCCTCACCGTGGCGGCGGCCGGCGTGGCGGTGACCCGCAAGCCGGCCGGCGTCGTCGACGCCCCGGCCGCCGGCCCGCTGTTCCCCGATCTGGAGGACCGGATCAACGACGTCGCCCGGGTGGAGATCACCTCCTCGAAGGGCACCGTGACGGTGGCGCGGGCCGGGCAGGGGCCGTGGATGGTCCAGGAGAAGGACGGCTACGCCGCCGACGTCGACCAGGTGAAGAGCCTGGTGGTGGCGCTGGCCGGCATGACGGCGGTCGAGCCGCGCACGGCGCTGCCCGACCTCTACCCGCGCATCGGCGTGGAGCCGGTGGGGCCGGGCGCCGCGTCGGTGGGCGTCACCCTGTCCGGGGCCGACGACAAGCCGCTGGCCGCCCTGCTGGTGGGCAAGACGGCCGCGGCGTCGCCCGGCGGCGGCACCGCCCTCTACGTCCGCAAGCCCGATACGGCGCAGTCGTGGCTGGCCCGGGCCTCCCTGGCGCCGCCCGACACCGACCCGCTGCGCTGGCTCGACCGCGCCATGCCGCAGATCCCGCGCGACCGGGTCAAGGCGGTGGAGATCCGCCAGTCCGACGGGACCGTCGTCACCCTGTCGCGTCCCGATCCGCAGACGGCGGACTTCGCGGTCACCGGGCTGGCCGAGGGGACGACGCCGCGCCAGTCCACGGTGGACGAGACGGCGGGGGCGCTGGCCTACCTGTCGTTCGAGGACGTGCGGCGGGCCGACCCGGGGCTCTTCGCCGACGCCCCGACCGCCATCGTCCGCACCTTCGACGGGGTGGTGCTGACGGTGCGCACCGCCGTGCACGAGGACGCCAACTGGCTCGCCTTCGCCGCCGCCTTCGATCCGGAGCAGGCGGCGGCCGGCGCCGCCAATCCGGCGCTGCTGACGCCCGAGGCGGCGAAGGCGCAGGCGGCGGAGTGGCAGGCCCGCTTCTCCGGCTGGGCCTACCGCGTCTTCGACGCCACCGCCGACCGCTTCCGCCGGCCGCCGGCCGGTTTCGTGGCGAAGTAGCCGGCCCGGCGTCCGCACGGGCGCGTCAGCGCTTGCCCGCACCCGCCTTCACGACGTCGATGAAGGCGCGCAGCGCCGGCGCCATCTGGCGCTGCCGGGGATAGCAGAGGAAGAGCCCGGGAAACGGGCTCGACCAGTCCTCGAGCAGGGGGACGAGGGCGCCCGCCTCGATCAGCGGGCGCACCTCCTGCTCGACCCAGAAGGCGATGCCCAGCCCGGCGACGGCGGCGTCGATGGCCATGCGCTGTTCGCTGAAGATCAATGGCCCGTCCACCGCCACCTCCAGCCAGGAGCCGTCGCGGAAGAACTCCCAGGCGTAGGGCGTCGTCCGTCCCGGCCAGCGCCAGCGCAGGCAGTTGTGCGCCTGCAGGTCCTTCGGCGTCCGCGGCCGGCCGTGGGCGGCGACGTAAGCGGGCGACGCCACCGCGATCTGCCGGAGATCGTCGCCCAGCCGCACGCCGATCATGTCCTTCTCGATCACCTCGCCGAGGGTGAAGCCGACGTCGAATCCGGTGGCGACGAGGTCGACCACCGCGTCGTCGACGAGGATGTCCAGCGTGACCGCGGGATAGGCCTCGTGGAAGGCCGGAAGGATCGGCGCGACGTGGTGCCGGAAGGCGAGCCTCAGGCAGCGGACGCGCACGACGCCGGCGGGGCGGTCCCGGAAGTGCCCGACGTCGGCCAGCGCCGCGTCGAGTTCCGCCAGCGCCGGCCGGATCCGGAGCAGCAGGCGCTCGCCGGCGTCGGTCAGCCCGACGCTGCGCGTCGTGCGGCGCAGCAGGCGGACGCCCAGCCGCTCCTCGAGACCGCGGATGATCTGGCTGAGCGAGGACGGCGACAGGCCCAGTTGTTCCGCCGCCCTGGAGAAGCTGCCCTGTTCGGCGACCGCGATGAAGGCGCGCAGATCGCTGTGACCGTTGGCCCGCATGCCGGCGTGTTCCCAAGGATTTCTGTGGCGTTTCCGAATGACCCTTTCAGGTTTCGCCCGATTATTCCAGCCGGCCCTTCCGCCTAGCTTCCCGGTACCGGCCGAGGGCGGGCCGCCGGCCCCCCGGGCGCCGGACGACCCGCACGCAAGGAGGCAGCCATGTCCACGTTTTCATCCGCCGTGACCGAAGTCGAAGGCAAGGTGGCCCTGGTCACCGGCGCGGCCAGCGGCATCGGCCGCGCCATCGTCGAGCTGCTGCACGCCCGCGGCGCCCGCGTGGTGGCCGAGGACGTCGACCCCGAGGTCGCGGAGCTGAAGCGCCCGGGGCTGGTGCCGCTGGTCGCCGACATCACCCGCGACGGCAGCGCCGAGGCCGCGGTCGCCCTGGCCGTCGACACCTTCGGCCGGCTCGACCTGCTGGTCAACAACGCCGGCCGGATCATCTACAAGCCGGTCGTCGAAACGAGCCGCGAGGACTGGGAGGCCATCATCGCCACCAACGCCACCGGCGCCTTCCTGCATTCGCGCGAGGCGGTGAAGGCGATGACGGCGCAGGGCGGCGGCGGGGCGATCGTCAACATCGCCTCCTACGCGTCCTACTTCGCCTTCCCCGGGATCGCCGCCTACACCGCGTCGAAGGGGGCGCTGGCGCAATTGACCCGGACGCTGGCGCTGGAAGCCATCGAGCACGGCATCCGGGTCAACGCCATCGGCGTCGGCGACGTCGTCACCAACATCCTCAACCATTTCATGGAGGACGGCCCGGCCTTCCTCGCCGAACACGGCAAGGCGGCGCCCATCGGCCGGGCGGCCCGGCCCGAGGAGATCGCCGAGATCGTCGCCTTCCTCGCCTCCGACCGGGCAAGCTTCATCGTCGGTTCCGTCGTCATGGCCGACGGCGGCATGACCGTCGCCGCCGGCTGACGGCGGCATGACCGTCGCCGCCGGCTGACGGCGGCATGATCGTCGCCGCCGGCTGACGGCGGCATGATCGTCGCCGCCGGCTGACGGCGGCATGATCGCCGCCGCCGGCCGCCGGGACCGCCTGTTCCGCCCGGTCCCGGCGCTTCACCAGTAGCGCATGGCGTCGGCGTACAGCCCCCGCAGATCGGCTGCGTCGACCGGCCGCGGGGCGATGGACAGCAGGCGCTGCTGCGCCATCGCCCCGTCCGCCAGCGCCGGGATGTCCGCTTCGCCGTAACCCAGCGCCGACAGGCCGTTCGGCAGGCCGGTCGCCTTCATCAGGGCGATCAGCCGGTGGGCGAGCATCGCCCCGGCCTCCTCGGGGCCGACGCCGCGCAGGTCGGCGCCCAGCGCCTCGGCCGCCCGCCGATGGGCGTCGGGGGCCGCCGGTCCGGTGAAGCGGAAGGCGGCGGGGGCGTTCAGCACCACCGACAGGCCGTGCGGGACCATCGCCGGCGCCTTCTCGTAGCCGGCGGCGCGGAAGCTGTGGTTCATGCCGGCGACCGAGTAGGACATGGCGTGCGGCACGTGCACGCCGGCGTTGCCGAAGGCGAGGCCGGCCAGGGTGGCGGCGAACATCAGGGCGTCGCGCGCCTCGTGGTCGTGGGGATCGGCGACCGCCCGCTCCAGGAAGGCGCCGCCGAGGCGGATCGCCTGCAGACTGCCGATGTCCGACCACGGGTTGGCGCCCTGGTAGGGCGGGCGGGCCGCCGGGTCGGCGGGGCGCGGCCGCGTCCGGTAGGGCCGGGCGGTGTGCGACTCGATGGCGTGGGTCAGCACGTCGAAGCCGGTCGAGGCGACCACCCCGGCCGGCAGGCTGTAGGTGGTGGTGGGGTCGACCACGGCCAGGCTGGGGCGCAGGTGGCGCGACGAGATGCCCGTCTTCACCCGGCGCTCGACATGGTCGAAGATCGCCACACCGGTGGTCTCGCTGCCGGTGCCGCAGGTCGTCGGGCAGGCGATGTGCGGCTTGATCGGGCCGGGCACCGGCCGTCCCTCGCCCAGCGGCCTGTTGACGTAGGCCAGGAAGTCGGCGGGGTGGGTGGCGTAGAGGTTGGCAGCCTTGGCGGTGTCGATGACCGAGCCGCCGCCGATCGACACGAAGCCGTCGAAGCTGCCGTCGCGGGCGAAGGCCGCCGCATCGAGGAAGCTCTCGCTGGTCGGCTCGACGCGGCAGAGATGGTAGATGCCGACCTCCAGCCCCTCCTGGTTCAGCCCCTCCAGGGCGACGTGGAACGGGGTGGTCTCCATCACGTTGGGTTCGGTGAACAGCGCCACCCGGCGCATGCCGAGGGCGCGGGCATCCAGGCCGAGCTCGGCCAGCATGCCGGGGCCGAACTTCATCGACGCGGCTTCGACGGTGAAGCCCCGCTCGCCCAGCGGGTCGAGGGGATAGGCGCTGGCTGCCGTCATGATCCGATCCTCCCTGTGGCCGATTGTTCGTATTTCCATCCATGGGAGCGCCGGAACGGCGGCGCTGTCAATTCACCCCGTCGGGCAGGCGGTCGCGCAGCGCCAGGGCATCGGCGGCGGCGTGACCGAGCGCGGTGTTGTCGAAGATGCACCACACCGGGCGCGCCGCCGCGTCGGCGCGCAGCAGGGCGGCGATCCGGTCCAGCGCGTCGGCGCCATAGGGGGAGTGGTACATCTCCGGCGCGCCGTGCAGGCGGACATAGACCAGCCGGTCCCAGCCGCCCGGGACGTCGGCGCCGGGGGCGGGCGGCGGGTCGGCGGCGACGCGGGCGACCCGGTGGTCGGCCAGCAGCCGCTCCGGTTGCGGCGCGAACCAGGAAGGGTGGCGGGGTTCGCAGACCACGTCACCGGCGAAGCGCCGTCGCAGCGTGGCGAAGAACGCCGCCGCCACGCCGGCGTCGTGGCGCAGGCTGGGCGGCAGCTGCACCAGCAGCGGCCCGAGCCGGTCGCCCAGGTTGGCCGCCGCATCCAGGAACCGGGCCAGCGGTTCCTCCGCCGCGGCGAGGCGGTGCTCGTGGGTCACCGCGCGCGGCAGCTTGACCGCGAAGCGGAAGCCCGGCGGCGTCGCGGCCGCCCAGCGGGCGTAGGTCTCCGGCATGTGCGGCCGGTAGAAGGAGGTGTCGATCTCCACCGCCGGAAGAACCCGGGCGTAGCGCTGGAGATGCGAGCCGTCGATGGGGAAGGCGCCGGCCACCGCCTTGGGGACGCTCCATCCGGCCGTGCCGATGCGGATCGGATGCATCTACCGCGCCGCCCGGCCACGGGCGTGATCCCGCTCCCCATCGGCCGGCAGCGTGCGCACCGGAACGACGATCACCTCGCGCAGGCGCCAGTCGAGGCGTCGCAACTCCCCGGCGAGGTGGGCAACGCGGTCCAGCAGGTCGGTGCGGTCGCGCGGCACGACGAAGGCCTCGGCCAGGAAGACGTGGCCCTCCCCGCGCAGGCGGACGTCCACGGCGCCGACCCAGGCGTAGCGTTTCAGCGCCTCGTGCAGGCGGCCCAGCAACGGTTCCGCGCGCGCACCGTCGACGGTGCGCGGCTCGCGGTCCATCAGATCGGCGACGGAGATCCTCAGGTTGCGGTAGCCGTCGTGCAGGATGTCCAGCGCGATGACCCCGGCGGCGGCCGAGTCCGCCCACCAGAAGCCGAAGCCGATGCCCAGCACGCCGACGATGCCGGCCAGCGCCGTCATCCAGTCCGCCTTGTTCATCTGCGCGTCGGCGTACAGCACCTTGTCGTTGATGTCGTCGGCCAGCGGCAGCTTCATGCGGCCGAGGATCACCGCGGGGACGGCGCTGTACAGCAGGGCCGGGATCATCAGCCAGCCCAGCCAGACGTCATGGCCGAACAGGCTCACGGTGGCGATGGTGGGGTGCCGGCCGGACAGCAGCGTCATCGCCGCCTCGACCGCCAGGAAGCCCCCCATGGCAAACAGCGCGGCGGCGGCGGCGAGATAGGCCGCCGACGTGGCGCGGTGCCAGCCGTAGGGGAAGGTCCGGGTCGGCTTCCACTCCGCCACCCGCGAGCCGATCAGGAAGACCGCCGGCGGGATCAGGCTGAGGATGTCCTCGTACCACGCCGTCCGCATCGCCTGCGACTGGCCGAGCACGAGGTACATCAGGACGATGGACGAGAGGAGATAGGCGACGGTCCACCATTCCAGGCGGCGCGCCCGGCGCAGGGCGCGTCCCTGGTGGGGCGGGAATTCGAAGTCCCGACCCTTCATGCGGCTCCTCCCGCCGCCAGGGCGGCGCGGACGTCGGCCGCCCGGTCCGACAGGAACCGTTCGACGCGGACGATCCAGGCGTTCTCGCCGGGCGGTGCGGCCAGCACGTGCCGGGTCGTTGCCAGGGTGTGCGGGGTGACGGCGTAGCCCAGCTGCGCCAGCCGCCAGTCCGGCGCCGCCACCGGTCCGGCGAACGCCGCCAGATCGTCGACCCGCACGGGCACCGCGCCCTCGTCCTCCAGGGCGGCGGCGGTGGCGCCTTTGGGAGTAACGCCGACCTCGACCCCGTCGAGCTTGTCGAGCGGCGGGTCCTCGGGCGGCACGCCGACCAGGGTGGTCGCCGCGAGATAGGGGCGCGTCAGTGCCACCCGCCGTTTCCACGGCGAGTCGCCGGTCAGGCCGCCGATCACCAGATCGAGGTCGAAACGCTCCAGGGACGCCAGCAGTTCGCCCTGGCTGCCGTGCACCCATTGGACGCGGGCGCCCAACTCTGCGGCCAAGTCCTTCACCAGCGCCGCTTCGATGCCGCCGATCCCGCCGTCCCCGACGACGGTCCAGGGCGCGGCGCCGACGACTCCCACCCGCAGCGTGCCGCCGTTCACCCGATCCAGCGTGCTCTCGGGATCGCGCGGCAGGTCGCACGCCGCCACCGGGATCATCAGGACAAGCGTCAGGAACAGCCGAATCGCGCCCATCACCTCCCACCCTCGTTCAGACCGACCCCCTCGTTCAGACCGGTTGCCGAGGGTCAACAGCCCGGCTCAGGCATCGTCGCGGGAGAAGGAGGCGCGGTGGTGTCTCATGCCGCCGCGCGCTCGTCCCGGTCGCGCAGACGCCGGGCCTTCTCCGCCTCGTAGAGGGGCCGGTACTTGCCGACGAAGCCCTTGCGGCAGGCCCGCTGGAAGCGGTTGGCGGCGCTTGCCCAGTCGTCGCCGGGCCGCACCCAGCTGACATAGGTCACGCCGCTGCGCGGATCGGTGCGCAAGTAACGGCCGCGGCCCTTGCCGCTGCGAACCCACTGCCCCGGCAGAAGCCGCAGCGCGCCGCGCGCCAAAAGCATGGAAATCTGCGGCGTCATGTCGATCATGGGAAGATACGTCATTTCGGGACTCTCCGGAACAAGGTTCCGAACATTGCCAAAGAGGTGGGTCGGCAGGGCCGACCGGACGACCGATATATGGGAATTGGTGTGAGTTCCTGCAATGTTCTCAAGCGATATTTCTGCTGACATGTCAGAGGCTTGCACCGTGCCGGGCCGCTTTCGCCATTGAGCCGCGGCAGCGGCGCCCCTACCTTGGGCGGCGTTTCCCATGACCGGTGCAAGGCGCATGCGTCCGTTCCCATCCCTTCCCTGCCGCATCCTTCTGGCCGCCCTCGTCCTGGCGGGCTGCCAGACGACCGGAACCACGCCGGTCGCCGCCACCTCCGCCGTCGGGGTGGCGGCGCCCCAACAGCAGGACTTCCCGTCCTGGCTCGCCGATCTGCGCCGGGAGGCGCTGGAGCGCGGCATCCGCGCGGCGACCTTCGACCAGGCCTTCGCCGACGTGCGGCTGCAGGACCGGGTGGTCGAGCTGGACCGCAACCAGGCGGAGTTCGCCCGCATGGTGTGGACCTATCTCGACAGCGCGGTGTCCGACCAGCGGGTGCGCCAGGGGCGCGAGCGGCTGCAGGAGAACGCCGCCCTGCTGCGCCGCGTCTCGCAGCGGTCCGGCGTGCCGCCGGAGATCCTCGTGGCGTTCTGGGGCATCGAGACGGATTTCGGCCGGCAGACCGGCGGCTTCTCCGTCATCGACGCGCTGACGACGCTCGCCTACGAGGGGCGCCGCGCCGCCTATTTCCGCGGCGAGCTGCTGGCCGCCCTGAAGATCCTCGATTCCGGCGACATCGCGCCGGAGCGCATGTCCGGCTCCTGGGCCGGGGCGATGGGGCAGACGCAGTTCATGCCCACCGTCTTCCTCGCCCACGCGGCCGACGAGGACGGTGACGGCCGCCGCGACATCTGGGGCAGTCTGGCCGACGTCTTCGCCTCCACCGCCCGCTTCGTCGAGCACAACGGCTGGAAGACCGGCGAGCGCTGGGGGCAGGAGGTGGCGCTGCCGGCCGGCTTCCCCTACGACGAGGCGGAACTGACGGTCACCAAGCCGATCGCCGAATGGCGCCGCCTGGGCGTGCGCGGCGTCAACGGCGCGCCGCTGGCGGGAGAGGGCAGCGCCGCCATCCTCGTGCTGGCCGGGCACGAGGGGCCGGCCTTCCTCGTGCGCGACAATTTCCGCGCCATCATGCGCTACAACCCGTCCACCAGCTACGCCCTGGCGGTGGCCCTGCTGGCCGACCGGCTCGCCGGGCGTGACGGCGTCCAGGCATCCTGGCCGCGGCACGAGCAGCCGCTGACCAAGGAGGAGCGCATGGAGGTGCAGCAGCGTCTGGCGGCGCTCGGCTTCGAGCCCGGGCCGGTCGACGGCATCATCGGCGCCAACACGCGCAACGCGGTGCGCCGTTTCCAGGCCTCCGCCGGGCTGGTGCCGGACGGCTTCACCACCAAGGGCTTCCTGGAGCGCCTGCGGCGCGCCGCGACCTGACGGTCAGTCGCCCAGCAGGTGGAGCACCACCTGCCGGGCGTGCGGCCGTGCGCGGTGCTCGAACAGGTAGATCCCCTGCCAGGTGCCGAGCACCATCCGCCCGCCCTCCACCGGCACGGCGAGCTGCACCGCGGTCAGCGCGGCACGGATGTGGGCCGGCATGTCGTCCGGCCCCTCCAGGGTGTGCTCGTAGAGGGCGGGGTCCTCGCGCACCAGCCGCTTGAAGAAGCGCTCGAGATCGCTGCGCACGTCGGGGTCGGCGTTCTCCTGCACCACCAGCGACGCCGAGGTGTGGCGGCAGAACAGGGTCAGCAGGCCGGTGCCGACGCCTTGCGCCGCCAGCCAGCGGGCGACCGGGGCGGTGATCTCCACCAGCCCCTGGCCGTGGGTGTCGACGGGCAGGGTGGTAAGCGACTGGCGCATGGGGATCGTCGTGCGTGTCCCTCCCCTGCCGGGGGCAGGGGAGGGACCGGTGTCACAGCGCCGCCGCGGCCGGGGCGGCACCGCCCCACCACGAGCCCATGGCGCCGGCGGCGGCGTTCATGCCTTGTCCCATGGCGGCGCCGGCGGCGTTCACGCCCTGGCTCATGGCGGCGCCGGCCGCCGTGAATCCCTGGCTCATGGCGGCACCGGCGGCGGTCAGGCCGGCCATCACGCCGTTGCCGGCGGCGACGAGGGCGCCGGGCGGCAGGAAATAGGCGATGACCAACCCGCCGACGACGCCGGCCGCGGTCGCCATGAGAACCGTTCCGGAGTCCTCGGCGGCGGCCGGCACCGATTCGGCCGGCACCGATTCGGCGGGTGCCGGCGCGGCGGGTGCGGGGTCGGCCGTCTGGGCCATGGCGTGCAACGGCAGGGTGGCGACGACGGCGGCGAGGAGCAGGCTGCGCATGGGCGTATTCCTCCGGGATGGCGGCGTGGCGAACCGCGGGCCGATCGATTGTTCCACCGGCAATCCAGGGACACAAGGGCCGACGGGGCCGATCGGCGCCGCGTCGGCCGGCCCTTCGGCCCTCTGACCTTCCGCATGCCTCGCTCGGGGCTGCCCATTCGAGTGGGGTGACGCCGGGAACTGCACTGCCCATGCTTCGTTCACCCAGGGAACACCGCGCAAAGCGATGGCCGGAACGGAAGAGGTGGCGGGCATGACGAGCAAGGGGCAAGGGGCCGGCAGCGGCGCCAAGGTGCGGGTGGCGATCGTCGGCGTCGGCAACTGCGCGTCCGCCCTGGTCCAGGGAATCCATCATTACCGGGGCACGCCGGACGACGCCGACGTGCCCGGCCTGATGCACGTGCGCCTGGGTGGCTACCACGTCGGCGACGTGACCCTCTCCGCCGCCTTCGACGTCGCCGCCGCCAAGGTCGGGCGCGACCTCGGCGAGGCCATCGCCGCCCCGCCCAACAACACCGTGCGCTTCGCCGAGGTGCCGGCGCTCGGCGTCGCGGTGCAGCGCGGCCCCACCCTGGACGGGCTCGGCAAGTACCTGCGCGGCGAGATCCCGGAGGCCGACGGCGATCCCGTCGACGTGGCGGCGGTGCTGAAGCGCACCCGCACCGACGTGCTGGTGTCCTACCTTCCCGTCGGCTCGGAGGAGGCGACGCGCTGGTACGCCGAGCAGGCGCTGGAGGCCGGCTGCGCCTTCGTCAACTGCATCCCCGTCTTCATCGCCTCCGACCCGGCCTGGGCGCGGCGCTTCGTCGAGAAGCGCCTGCCGATCGTCGGCGACGACATCAAGTCGCAGGTCGGCGCCACCATCGTCCACCGCGTGCTCGCCAACCTGTTCCGCGAGCGCGGTGTGCACCTGGACCGCACCTACCAGCTCAATTTCGGCGGCAACACCGACTTCCTGAACATGCTGGAGCGCGAGCGGCTGGAGTCGAAGAAGGTCTCCAAGACGCGGGCGGTGACCAGCCAGCTCGGCCGACCGATGGCGGCCCGCGACTGCCACATCGGGCCATCCGACCACGTGCCGTGGCTGGAGGACCGCAAATGGTGCCACATCCGCATGGAAGGCACCGCCTTCGGCGGCGTTCCCCTCAACATCGATCTGAAAATGGAGGTGTGGGACAGCCCCAACTCGGCGGGCGTGGTCATCGACGCCGTGCGCTGCGCCAAGCTGGCGCTGGACCGTGGCATCGGCGGCCCGCTGGAGGGCCCGTCGGCCTATTTCATGAAGTCGCCGCCGGTGCAGTTCACCGACGCCGAGGCGCGCCTGCGTACCGAACGCTTCATCCTGTCCGGCGACCCCTGCTGACCGCGGGGGCGTCATGACCGCCGTCCACCTGATCCGCCACGCCGACCACGACTGGGTCGGCCGCGGCCTCGCCGCCCGCATGGACGTGCCGCTGAACGGAGCCGGCCGCGCCCAGGCCGAGGCGCTGGCCCGCCACTACGCGGGACGGCGCGTCGACGCCGTGTGGGCGAGCCCGCTGCGCCGCACCATGGAGACGGCGGCGCCGGTCGCCGCCGCGCTGGGGCTGCCGGTCCGCGGCGCCGACGCGCTGCTCGAGGTCGACTTCGGCGCCTGGGCCGGCAAGGACTTCGCCGACCTGGAGCGGGACCCGGGGTGGCGGCGCTGGAACGGTGCGCGCGGCCGCGCCCGCGCGCCGGGCGGCGAGAGCATCGCCGAGGTGCAGGCGCGCATGAGCGGCTTCATCAACGCGCTGTGCGACGAGGATCCCGACGGCGTGCACCTGCTGATCGGCCACGGCGACCCGATCCGCGCGGCACTCGCCTACTATCTCGGGGTACCCGTCGATTTGTTCCTGCGCATTGACGTCTCGCCGGCCGCCATCAGTGTTCTAGCCATCGACGGGTGGGGCCCGCGGGCCCTCCAGGTCAATGCAGCCATCATGGGGGCGGGACCATGAAGTTCGTGATCTTCGGGCTGACCATCAGCTCGTCCTGGGGCAACGGCCACGCGACCTTGTGGCGGGGCCTCGTCAAGGCGCTGGCGCGGCGCGGCCATCAGGTGGTGTTCTTCGAGCGCGACGTGCCCTACTACGCCGACACGCGCGACTACCGGGAGATCCCCGGCGGTGATCTGGTGCTCTACCGCGACTGGCAGGACGCCGCATCCCGCGCCGAGCGCGAGGCGGCCGACGCCGACGTGGCGATGGTCACCTCCTACTGCCCGGACGGGGTGGCGGCGTCGCTGCTGGTGCTGGGCTCGAACGCCCAGCGCAAGGTCTTCTACGACCTCGACACGCCGGTGACCTTGGCCCGCCTGGAGGCCGGCGAGCGGCCGGACTATCTGCCCGAGGAGGGGCTGGCCGGCTTCGACCTGGTGCTGAGCTACACCGGCGGCCGGGCGCTGGACGCGCTGCGCGACCGGCTCGGCGCCCGCCTGGCGGTGCCGCTCTACGGCTGGGTCGACCCGGAGGTGCACCGGCCGGTCGAGGCGGTGCAGGAGTTCATGGGCGATCTCTCCTATCTCGGGACCTACGCCGCCGACCGCCAGGAGGCGGTGGAGCAGCTCTTCGTCGAGCCGGCACGCCGGCTGAGCCGGCGCCGCTTCGTGATCGGCGGCGCCCAGTACCCCGAGACCTTCCCCTGGACGAAGAACATCTTCTTCGTGCGCCATCTGCCGCCGGCCGACCATCCCGCCTTCTTCGCCTCCTCGACCCTGACCCTGAACGTCACCCGCGCCGCCATGAAGGCCATGGGCTGGTGCCCGTCGGGCCGGCTGTTCGAGGCGGCCGCCTGCGGCGCCGCCATCATCTCCGACGCCTGGGAGGGACTGGAAAGCTTCTTCGAGCCCGGCCGCGAGATCCTGGTCGCCCGCGAGACCGACGACGTCACCACCGCCCTGTCGCTGCCGCGCGACCATCTGGCGAGCCTCGGCCGCCGGGCCCGCGAGCGGGCGCTGGCCGAGCACACCGCCGAACGCCGCGTGGCCGAACTGCGCGCCCACCTCGACCAGAGCGGCGGCCCGGCGCCGGGCGGTCAGGCCTAGGGCAGCCAACCCGGAAGGTATCCGACCATGTGGGGAATCATCCCGGCCGCGGGCAGCGGCACGCGCATCCAGCCGCTCGCCTTTTCCAAGGAGCTGCTGCCCGTCGGCAGCCGCCTGGAAAACGGCGTCGAGCGGCCGCGCGCCGTCAGCGAGTACCTGGTCGAGCGGATGATGCGCGGCGGCGCGGACAAGATCGCCTTCGTCATCGCGCCGGGCAAGTTCGACATCCTGCAATACTACGGGACCCGTCTCGACGGCGCCGACTTCGCCTACGTGGTGCAGCCGCGCCCGGGCGGGCTGTGCGACGCGCTGTTCCGGGCCCGGCCGCTGGTCCACCCGTCGGAGCCGGTGCTGATCGGCCTGCCCGACACGGTGTGGTTCCCGGAAGATGCGCTGGCGGCCCTGCCCGACGACCGCCTGGCGTTCCTGCTGTTCCCCGTCGACCGGCCGGAGCTGTTCGACGCCGTGGTCACCGGCGACGCCGACCGGGTGGTGGAGATCCGGGTGAAGAGCCGGGACGCCGGCACCCGCTGGATCTGGGGGGCCTTCAAGATGCCCGGCCAGGTGTTCCACGACCTGCACGCCCTGTGGCGCCGGCGCGGCGAGCGGGACGAGTACATGGGCACGCTGGTGAACGCCTACATCGCCGAGGGCGGGGAAGCGGTGGCGGTGCGCGCCGGAACGTCGTACGTCGACGTCGGCACCGTCCAGGGCTACCGCGCCGCCATCGGCCTTCTCAGCCGCTCCCTCCCGGAGGCGGCGGAATGATCAGGGAGACCAAGGTGCTGACGCGGGATGCGATCGAACGCCGGGTGCGCGAGCTCGGCCAATGGTTCCACAACCTCGACCTCAACGGGGTGCAGACGGCCCCGGACCATTTCCTCGGCGACTATCCCCGCGTGAAGTGGGAACGCTTCGCCCACGCCATCCCCCAGGACCTGACGGGCAAGAGCGTGCTCGACATCGGCTGCAACGGCGGCTTCTACTCCATCGAGATGAAGCGCCGCGGGGCGGCCCGCGTGCTCGGCGTCGACTACGACGAGACCTACCTCTCCCAGGCCCGCTTCGCCGCCGAGGTGATGGGGGCCGACATCGAGTTCCGGCAGCTGTCGGTCTACGACGTGGCGCAGCTCGGCGAGCGCTTCGACGTCGTCCTCTTCATGGGCGTCTTCTACCATCTCCGCCATCCGCTGCTGGCGCTCGACCTGATCCGCGAGCACGTGGCCGGCGACCTGCTGGTCTTCCAGTCGATGATGCGCGGCACCCAGGAAGTGGAGCCGGTGAACGAGGACTATCATTTCTGGGAACAGGACCATTTCGAGCGGCCGGGCTATCCGCGGATGGCGTTCGTCGAGCACCGCTACTGCGGCGACGTCACCAACTGGTGGATCCCCAACCGCGCCGGCGCCGAGGCGATGCTGCGCTCGGCCGGCTTCGCGGTGGTCGGCCATCCCGAGGACGAGGTCTTCCTCTGCCGCGTCGGCGAACGCTCGCCGTGGGCGGCGCCGGTCCATCCCGCACCCGGCCCCAAGCAGAAGGACTGAGGCATGATCGAAGCGGTGATGCTCTGGAACGAGCCGAACAACAAGTCCCACTGGGATTTCCAGATCGATCCGGAATGGATGCGCTTCGCCGACATGGTGAAGTGCGCCGCCGACGCCATCGCCGAGGCCAATCCCCGCCTGCCCAAGGTGCTGGGCGGCACCTCGCCGATCGACGCCGGCTTCATGGGCAACATGAAGGCGCAAGGGGTGCTCGACCGGCTCGACGCGGTGGCGGTGCACGGCTTCCCGCTGGACTGGAACCACTGGCAGATCCACGAGTGGCCGGCCAAGCTCGACGAGATCCGCGCCGTCACCGACCTGCCGCTGTGGGTGTCGGAGGTCGGTGTCAGCACCTTCGGCGCCGAGGAGGTCCAGGACTGGGGGCTGCAGCGCACCGCCGAACTGCTGATCGGCCGGGCGCCGCGCATCCACTGGTACAGCCTGTTCGACCTGCCGCGCGCCTGGCCGGCCACCACCCGCCACCGCGAGGCCGAGGGCTCCAGCTACTACCGCCACTTCTACATGGGGCTGGTGCGCGAGGACGGCACGGAGAAGCCGGCCTACCGCCACTTCCACAAGTTCGCGCCGGAGATGGGTCTGTGCCAGTGGTTCCATTTCCAGGACCACCGGCTGGACGAGGCGGTGATGCGCATGAAGGACCTCGGCGTCACCTATCTGCGCACCGGCCTGTCCTGGGCCGACAGCTACCGCGAGGGGGCGCTCGACTGGTTCGACCGGCAGATGGACGCGCTGGCCGACTTCGACGTCACCGTGACCTTCTGCTTCACCCCCGAGCACCGCGGCATCGAGCCCCACCACACCAGCCCGCCGCAGGTGAAGGAGGAGTTCGCCCAGTTCTGCGCCGACATGGTGCGCCGCTACGCGCCGGCGGACTCCCTGGCCGAGGCCGTGGACTGAGCGATGGGGCCGCCCGCCTACGCCGACGCGCTCGCCCTGCCGCCCGGCCGCAGCCGGGTCCTGCTGGTGGTCGCCCACCCCGACGACGAGACCATCGGCGCTGGTGGGCTGCTGTGGGCGGCCGGCCGTCATGGACGCGCGGCCGAACCAACCGCTCCTGACGCGGAGCTCGATCTCCACCTCCTCCATCTCACCGACGGCGCGCCGCGCGACGGCCGCGACGCGGCGGCGGCGGGCTGCGCCACGGCGGCGGACTACGCGCTGAAGCGCCGGGAGGAGCTGGCGGCCGCGCTGGCGGCCGCCGGCGTCCCGCCGGACCGCGCCGGGACGCTGGGCTGCATCGACCAGGAGGCGGCCCTGCACCTGCCGGCGCTGTCGCGCGCCCTGGCCGACCGGCTGGCGGCGCTGCGCCCGGACCTCGTGCTGACCCACGCCTACGAGGGCGGCCACCCCGACCACGACGCCGCCGCCTTCGCCGTCCGGGCCGCCTGCGCGCTGCTGCGGCGGGCCGGCGGGCCGGCGCCGCGCATCGTCGAGATGCCGTTCTACCACGCCGCCGACGGGGGCATGGCGGTGCAGGCGTTTCTGCCCGGCGGCGATGCCGGCCGCGTCGTGCGGCTGGACGCCGACGCGCGCGCGGCGAAGCGCCGGATGCTCGACGCCCACGTCTCCCAGGCCCGCGTGCTGGCGCCGTTCACCGTGGACGCGGAGCGCTTCCGTCCCGCCCCGCGCCACCTCTTCGACAGGCCCCCGCACGGCGGGCCCCTGATGTACGAGCTCTGGGGATTCACCATGACCGGACTGCACTGGCGGCGGCTGGCCGACGAGGCTCTGGCCGCTTTGGGACTGGAGGACGCGCGATGCCACTGACCGTTCTCAGCGTCGCCTATCCGTTCAATCCCGTCGGTCCCGACGCGGTGGGCGGGGCGGAGCAGGTGCTGGCCGCCCTCGACGCGGGGCTGGTGCAGGCCGGTCACCGCTCGGTGGTGGTCGCCTGCGAGGGATCGACGGTGGCGGGCACCCTGGTCGCCGTGCCGCGGGTGAGCGGTACGGTCGACGACGTCATGCGGGCGACCGTCCACGCCCGCGTGCGCACGGCGGTCGCCCAGGCGCTGGCCCGCTTTCCCGTCGATCTCGTGCACCTCCACGGTGTCGACTTCCACGCCTACCTGCCGCCGCCCGGGGTGCCGGCCCTGGTCACCCTGCACCTGCCGCTCGATGCCTATCCCGCCGCGGCGCTGACGCCGTCGCGCCCCGGCACCCATCTGCACGGCGTCTCCCGGGCGCAGGTCCGCGGGGCGCCGCCGGGCCTGCGCCTGCTCGACCCCATCGAGAACGGCGTCCCCCTGGACCGCCTGGCGATCCGCATCCCCAAACGGCGCTTCACCGTCGGCCTCGGCCGGATCTGCCCGGAGAAGGGCTTCCATCTCGCCATCGACGCGGCGGCGCGGGCCGGCGTGCAGTTCCTGCTGGCCGGCGAGGTGCAGCCCTATCCCGAGCACCGGCGCTACTTCCGCGAGATGATCGAGCCGCGCCTCGACGGCACGCGCTGCCGCTTCCTCGGGCCGGTGGCCTTCGCCCGCAAGCGCTGGATGCTCGGGGCGGCCCGCTGCCTGCTCGCCCCCAGCCTGATCGCCGAGACCGGCTCGCTGGTCGCCATGGAGGCGCTGGCCTGCGGCACGCCGGTCGTGGCCTTCCCCAGCGGCGCCCTGGCCGACGTGGTCGAGCCGGGGGTGACCGGCTTCCTGGTGAACGACGTCGAGGAGATGGCGGACGCCATCGCCGAGGCCGAGCGCATCGATCCCGACGCCTGCCGCGCCGCGGCGCGGGCGCGCCATTCCCTGGAGCGGACGGTGCAGCGCTATCTCGACCTCTACGACGGGTTGACCGCCGGCCCGGTCGCCGCGGCCGGGGCGGCCTGATGGCGCCGGCCGCCGCCGACGCCCGGTGGGTGCGGGACGAGGCGGCGCTGGCGGCCCTGGAGCCGGAGTGGGAGGAGCTGTGGCGCCGCACGCCCGGCGCGTCGCCCTTCGTCGCACCGGCCTGGCTGGTGCCGTGGTGGAGCGCCTTCCGCCCCGGCGTCCTGCGCGTGCTGACGCTACGCCGCCACGGCCGGCTCGCCGGCCTGCTGCCGCTCTACGAGGACGGCGGGGTGCTGCGCCTCCTCGGCGCCGGCCTCAACGACCTGCAGGACGCGCTGCTGCCGCCCGACCTGCTGGACGGGGCGGCGGCGGCGCTGGGCCGGCTGCAGGGACGGGTCGACCTCTTCGACCTCGATCCCGAGTCGGCGCTCGGCCGGCTGCCGGTACCGGCGGGATGGCGCGAGGAGGCGGCTCCCTGCGACGCCTGCCCGGTGCTGCCGCTCCCCGCCTCCGGCGGGCTGGCGGACGCGCTGCCCGCCGCCATGGTGCGCAACCTGCGCCACACCCGCCGCCGCGCCGAGCGGATGGGCGGCTGGGCCGTCGCGGCGGCGACCGCGCGGACCCTGGCGGACGCGCTGGAGTGCCTGTTCGCCCTTCACGCCGCGCGCTGGCGCACGCGCGGCGAAGGCGGCGTGCTGGCCGACCCGCGGGTGCAGGCCTTCCACCGCATGGCGGCGCCGCGGCTGCTCGCCGCCGGGCTGCTGCGCCTCCACACCGTCACGATCGGCGGCCGGCTGGCGGCGGTGCACTATGGGCTGGCGTCGGGCGGACGCAGCCACTATTACATCGGCGGCTTCGCGCCGGAACTCGCCAAGGCGGGACCCGGCACGCTGGCCATCGGCCACGCGGTCGAGGAGGCGCTGCGGGAAGGGAACCGCGAGTTCCATTTCCTGCGGGGCCGGGAGCCCTACAAGTACCGGTGGGGCGCCGTCGACCGCTGGAGCCGCCGCCGCACCCTGTTTTCCGGACACGGGAATGGGGGAGGGCACCGATAATCGGTGGACTCTGCATTAGGCATGCGGTATACCAGAACCGGATCCGGGCCCCTCTGGCGGTCGAGCCGTCGACCGTGATGTCGGATTCCTTCACCTGCCTTTGGCCGACGGGCCGGAACGCATTTGGAGGAGCCGATGACCCCGTTCATCGGATATGGCCCAACCGCCGTTGCCGCCGTTCTCGGCCGGCGCGTCCTCCTGTGTGTGCCCGCGGCGAAGGCGACTGCACACGAGGGATAGGACATGGAATTCTCCGACAGCGCCTTCTGGGTGGCGCTTCTCCAGATCATCTGGATCGACATATTGCTGAGCGGCGACAACGCCGTGGTCATCGCCCTGGCGTGCCGCTCGCTCCCGGATCATCAGAAAAAGATGGGCATCGTCCTGGGCGCCGGGGCGGCCATCGGCCTGCGCGTCATCTTCGCGACGTTCATCGTCTACCTCATGGCCATCCCCTTCCTGAAGATCGCCGGCGGCCTGCTGCTGCTGTGGATCGCGGTGAAGCTGATCCTTCCCGAGGAGGAGAACCACGAGGGCCTGGCGACCGGCAGCACGCTGTTCGCCGCCGTCAAGACCATCGTGATCGCCGACGTCGTGATGAGCCTGGACAACGTCATCGCCATCGCCGCCGCCTCGCACGGCAGCGTGGTGCTGCTGATCCTCGGCCTGCTCATCAGCATCCCGCTGATCCTGTTCGGCTCCGCCCTGATCCTGCGGATGATCGAGCGCTTCCCGATCATCGTCACCTTCGGCGCCGCCCTGCTCGGCTACATCGCCGGCGAGGTGATGGTCACCGATCCGACCGTCCACCACTGGGTGGAGGCGAACGCCGCCTGGCTGCACACCGCGGCGCCGATCATCGGCGCGGTGCTGGTGGTCGCCATCGGCCATCTGCTGGCCCGCCGCGCCGCCGGCCGCGGCGAGGAGACGCTGACCGAAGAGGTGCGGGAGATCACCTGAGCACGTCATCGGACCCGCGGGCGTCGCGCCCGCGGGCCCTCCTGGCCGTCAACCTCCGCGCACCGCGCCGTCCCCCTTGCGGGACGGGCGGTGCGATTTTTCTTCAGGGCAGGAGCTTGCCGGGGTTCATCAGGCCCTTGGGATCGAACGCCGCCTTGACGGCGCGCATCAGGTCGAGCTCGACGGCCGACTTGATGGTGGGCATCTCGTCCTTCTTGAAGCGGCCGACGCCGTGCTCGGCCGAGATCGAACCGTTGAGGTCGAGCACGACGGCGTTGACGACGTGGCAGATCTCGTCCCAGCGGGCGAGGTAGGCGGCGGTGTCGGCCCCTTCGGGCTGGCTGAGGTTGAAGTGGATGTTGCCGTCGCCGACGTGGCCGAAGGGGGTGGGGCGGATGCCCGGGCAGGCTGCGGCCACGGCCGCCTCGGCGCGCTCGATGAACTCGGCGACGCGGGAGACCGGGATCGACACGTCGTTCTTGATCGAGCCGCCCTCGTGCTTCTGCGCCTCGACGATGGCCTCGCGGATGAACCAGAGCTGCTTGGCCTGGCCCTGCGACGCGGCCAGGGTCGCGTCGGTGGCCAAGCCCTCCTCGAAGGCGGCGGCCAGGGCCTCCTCCAGGCCGTCGCGGAAGGCCTCGCTCTCGCGGCCGGCGGTCAGTTCGGCGAGCACGTACCAGGGGGACGGCTCGGACAGCGGATCGATGGTGCCCTCGACGTGGCGCAGCGCGAACTCCAGGCAGCGGCGCGACATCAGCTCGAACGCCGTCACCGAATCCCCGGTCGCCTCGCGCAGGCGCGCCAGCAGGGCGATGGCCGCCGCCGGGTCGGGCACGGCGACGAACGCCGTCTCGCTCTGGCGCGGCCGCGGGTAGAGCTTCAGCACGGCGGCGGTGATGACGCCGAGCGTGCCTTCGGCGCCGACGAACAGGTCCTTGAGGTCGTAGCCGGTGTTGTCCTTGCGCAGGCGCCGCAGGCCGTTCCACACCCGCCCGTCGGGCAGCACCACCTCGAGCCCCAGCACGAGGTCGCGGGTGTTGCCGTAGCGCAGGGTCATGGTGCCGCCGGCGTTGGTGGAGATCAGGCCGCCGAGCTGGGCCGTGCCTTCCGCTCCCAGGCTCAGCGGGAACAGCCGGTCGGCCCCGGCCGCCGCCTCCTGGGCGGCGGTGAGGACGACGCCGGCCTCCACCGTCATGGTGTAGTTCAGCGGGTCGATGTCGCGGATGCGGTTCATGCGCGACAGGCTCAGCACGATCTCCCGTCCCGCCTCATAGGGGATGGAGCCGCCGACCAGGCTGGTGTTGCCGCCCTGGGGCACCACCGGCACGCCGGCCTCGGCGCACGCCGCGACCACCGCCGCCACCTCCTCGGTCGTGGCCGGACGCACCACCGCCGGGCTGTTGCCGCGGAAGCGGCCGCGCCACTCCGCCAGATAGGGCGCCTTGTCGTCCGCGTCGGTCAGGATGCCGCTGGGGCCGACGATGGCGCGGATGCGGTCGAGGAGGGCGTCGGTGGCAGAACTCATGGCGGGTCGATCCGGTCGGTGCGATCCTTGGGGGAACGCACCGTTTACCGCCAAACGACGCCCGCGGCGAGGGGGAAAGTGCCCTGGCCCGCGGTCATTCCAAGGACGGGCCGATCCGTGGACGCCCCAAGCAGGTTTTCCGCACTCCGCCCACCGTTGGGCGGGCTCGGAAAACCTGCAAAGCCATGGAGTCCGCAGCTTTGCCCAGATCGGGCCAGCTGTGGCCCGATCTGGGCAAAGCTGCTTAGGCCCGACGGGATCGCATGCCCGCGACCTTCCTCACCCCGCCGTCCTGGACCAGCGCCGCGTATCGGTCCGTTTCCCGGCCGATCACCGCGATCCTGCCGCTGGCATCGCTGTGGATGCCCCATCCGTAGGCTTTGACGAGGGGCGACGTCCGCAGGCACGCGCGCGGCCTGCAAAAGAAGACGGTGCGGAACCGCTCAAGCTCATCGGGCGGCATGCTCTTGCGCCGCGACTCCACGGCCAGCAGGAGATCGTCGCTGGTCATCGCGTAGGGCGCGGCCGAGACCAGTTCGAATTGGACGGCCGCGACGGTTCCCGGCTTCGTCGGGACGGTTCCCGCCTCCGCGGGGCAATCCGAGGAGCACAGGATGAGCGTCTGGAAATAGTTCGTCGAATGCATTGCTCTCTGTCCAATGCGCAGGGCCGTGGGGCGCCGCTCCTACCCGCGCGGTGCCGCCGCCCGCCGCAGGCGGTCGTTGATGGCGATGCCCAGCCCGACCTCCGGGATCGGCATCACGGCGATGGCCCGCACCTCCGCCCGGTCGAGGGCGCGGAGATGGGCGAAGAGGTTGGCCGCAGCCTCGGTCAGGTCGCCGTCGGCCGACAGGTTGAGGCGCACCGCTCCGCCGCGCACGAAGGCGTCGGGGCCGAAGGTCAGCAGCGCCTCGTCCGCCGCCGCTCCGGTCGCCTCCAGCCGCACCGCGGCCGCCGGGGCGTAGTGGCTGGCGAGCTGGCCGGGGGCGCTGGGGGCGTCCGGGTCGCCGGCGGACACCGCGACCGGTCCGATCAGGTGCTCCAGGTCCTCGCGCAGCACGGCGCCGGGGCGCAGCAGCGCCGGCGTCGCGCCGGACAGGTCGAGCACGGTCGACTCGACCCCCACCGGACAGCGCCCGCCGGCCAGCACCATCCGCACCCGGTCGCCCAGGCTTTCCACCACGTGCAGCGGCGTGGTCGGGCTGACCGAGCCGGAGCGGTTGGCGCTGGGCGCCGCCACCGGCCGCCGCGCGGCCCGCAGCAGATCCAGCGCCACGGGATGGCCGGGGACGCGCACCGCCACCGTGTCGAGGCCGGCCGAGACCAGCAGCGACAGGCCGGAATCGGCGCGGCGCGGCAGCACCAGGGTGAGCGGGCCGGGCCAGACATGCTCGGCGACGGTGCGGGCGCGGTCGTCGAAGACGGCGATGGCCTCCGCCGCGGCGCGGTCGGCGACGTGGACGATCAGCGGGTTGAAGGACGGCCGGCCCTTGGCGGCGAAGATGGCGGCGACCGCGCGCTCGTCGGTGGCGTCGCCGCCCAGGCCGTAGACGGTTTCCGTGGGGAACGCCACCAGGGCGCCGGCGCGCAGCAGCTCGCCGGCGCGGGCCAGGGTCTCGGGGGTGGGCGGGACGACTTCGGGGCGGTGCTCGGTCACGGGCGGTCGGGGTCCAGCGGCTGCGGCGAAGGGCGGTGTGGCGGCGAAGGGCGCGGTTGCGCCGTTCCGGTCCAAGGCTTATGACGGCAGGGCGGGGGCTGCAACAAGATGATGGGTGGCGCGATGGCGGGCAAGGTCTTCACCGTGGCGCAGCAGAAGGGTGGGGCCGGCAAGACCACCCTGGTCGCCCATCTCGCCATCGCCTGGATGCAGCTCGGCCACCGCGTCGCCACCGTCGACATCGACCCGCAGGGCAGCCTGACCCGCTGGTACCAGGTGCGCCACGCGGCGACCGGCGGCGAGGCCGGCTTCCACCACGTGCAGCTCGCCGGCTGGCGCACCCAGGCGGAGGTGGAGCGGTTGACCCGCGACCACGACGTGGTCGTCATCGACAGCCCGCCGCACGCCCAGACCGAGGCGCGCATCGCCGTGCGGGCCGGCGCCCTGGTGGTGGCGCCGGTGCAGCCCAGCCCGATGGACCTGTGGGCGGTGCAGCCGACCCTCGACCTCGCCCGCCAGGAGAAGCGGCGGCTGCTCCTCGTGCTGAACCGGGTGCCGCCGCGCGCCCGCATCGCCGACGAGCTGGTGGCCCAGGTGGGCGCGCTGGTGGCGCCGCCCGACGTGCTGCTGGCGGCGGCGCAGATCGGCAACCGCACCGCCTACGCCGGCACCCTGCTGACCGGCCTGTCGGTGACCGAGGCCGCCCGCCGCAGCCAGGCCGCCGCCGAGATGCAGGCGCTGGCCCGGGAAATCCTCGATCACGCGGGGTGAGCCATGGCCGAGCGCCACGTCGTCCTCGGGGCCAGCCGCGGCGTCGGCCTGGCCCTGGTCGCCGAACTGGCCGGGCGTGGGCTGCCCGTGCGCGCGGTCAGCCGCAGCGGCGCCGGCTCCTGGCCCGAGGGGGTGGAGCGGCTGGCCGCCGACGTCGCCGATCCCGCCGCCGCCCGGCGGGCCTGCGCCGGTGCCGCGGTCGTCTACAACTGCACCAACGTCCCCTACCCGCAATGGCAGGAGGTTCTGCCCCGCCTTTTCGAGGGCGGCCTCGCCGGGGCCGAGAGCGCCGGGGCGCGCCTCGTCGTGCTCGACAACCTCTACATGTACGGACCGCCGGCCGGGCCGATGACCGAGGAGACGCCGCGCCGGCCCCAGGGCCCGAAGGGACGCCTGCGCGCCCGCCTGGAGCAGGTGCTGATGGAGGCGCACGCCCGCGGCCGGGCGCCGGTGGCGATCGGCCGGGCGTCGGACTTCTACGGGCCGGCCGCCAATTCGGTGACGCGCGATCTCGTCTTCAAGGCGGTGCTGGCGGGGCGGACGGCGCGCTGGCCGGGCTCGCTCGACCAGCCGCACACCATGACCTACGTGGGCGACGCCGCCCGCGGCCTCGCCCAGCTCGGCATCCAGGAGGCGGCACCGGGGCAGATCTGGCACCTGCCCTCGGGACCGCCGGTGACCGGCCGCGAGTTCATCCGCGCCGTCTTCGCCGAGGCCGCCGCCAGCGTGCGCATGGCGCCGGTGAAGGGCTGGATGCTGGCGGCCGCCGGCCTGTTCGACCCGGTGGCGCGCGAGGCGCGGGAGATCCTCTATCAGTTCCAGTACCCGTTCGTGATGGACACGGGCAAGTTCGAGAGGACCTTCGGCGGCCGCTTCACGCCGCTGTCGGAGGGCATCGCCAACACCCTGGCGTGGCTGCGCGCGACCGGGTGATCCCGGGCGTTTTCGCGACCCTGCAATGGGATGGGCGCGTGGCCCTTTCGATTGAGCGCGCCGCGGCGCGGCGTAGCATGGACCCATATCCTCCACGAGAGGAGGGGGCCATGCGGAACGCACCGCTTTCTGTGGTCCTGGCCGGCGCGCTGCTCCTGATCCCGGGAGCCGCCGCGGCCCAGACGATGGCGCCGGGCTGGTACGTCACCGGGGCCGTCGGGGTCAACGACCAGCCGTCGATCGACCTGCCCGCCGGCGACGAGGCGACCGGCCACACCGGCTGGGGCGTGGCCGGCGCCGTCGGCGTCGCGGTGGCGCCGTGGCGTGCCGAGGTCGAGCTGTCCTACCGGCGCAACGCCCTCGACGAGATCGACGCGGGCGGCCGACGCGCCGACGGCTCCGGCCATCTCGGCCAGACCGCGCTGATGGTCAACGGCTATTACGACGTGCCCACCGCGGGGCCGGTGGTGCCGTACGTCGGTCTCGGCGTCGGCGCCGTCCGGGTGCACGCCGACGATTGGGGCGCCGGTGACACCCCGCTGTCGGACACGGAAATCCTGTTCGGCGGCCAGGCCATCGTCGGCGTCGGCTACGTGCTCAGCCCGGACCTGCGGCTGAACGTGGACTACCGGTACATGCGGACGGCCGAAGGCTCGTTCGACGGGGCGGACGGGCGCGACCTGTCCTTCCACGTCGCCAACCACGCCCTGATGCTGGGGCTGAGCTACCGGATCGGGCCGTAGAAGGCCACCGCGTCAGGGGGCAGTCCGGCCGCCGGAATGCCAACCTCGGCGCACCGTGGATTCCATGACGCAGCACGAAATCCACGGTGCTCCCGCCCTTTGGGCAAGCGGGGCCGGGACGTCTACAGCCCCTTCGCCGCCTTCAGCACGGCCTCGACATGGCCGGGCACCTTCACCTTGCGCCAGGCGGCGCGGACGATGCCGTCGCGGTCGATCAGGAAGGTGGCGCGGTCCATGCCCATGTACTTGCGGCCGTACATGCTCTTCTCCACCCACACGCCGTAGGCCTCGGCGACCTTGACGTCGGTGTCGGAGGCGAGCGCGAAGGGCAGGTCGTACTTGCCCTTGAACTTGTCGTGGCTGGCGACGCTGTCCTTGGAGATGCCGATCACCACGGCGTCGAGGCCGGAGAAGTCGGGAAAGGCGTCGCGGAAGCCGCAGGCTTCCTTGGTGCAGCCCGAGGTGTCGTCCTTGGGATAGAAGTACAGCACCACCGGGCGGCCCTTGAGGGCCGACAGGGTGACGCTGCCGCCGCCGTCGGTCGGCAGGGTGAAGTCGGGGGCGGCGGTTCCGGCATCGACGGACGGTGCGGCACTCATGGCAGTTTCGGCTCTTCCTGGTTGGTGGGCGGCGCCAGCCGGGACGCGGGCTCCTCGACCAGGGTGCGGAAATGGTCGTAGGCCCGGCCGGCGACGGCACGGATTCTGGCGTCGAGCGCCGCGAAGTCAACCGGCGGCTCCTCGCCGGGGAAGGCGCTTCGCGCCAGACCCTCGAACAGGGTCGGCGACACCGCGCCGGGGTCGAGCGTCCCCCTCGTCGTCAACCGCAGGAACCCTTGCACCCGCCGCCACAGCTTGAGCGCGGCGATCAGGTCGTCGGCCACGGCGCGCGCCAGCAGCCCGGCGTCGGCGGCGCGGCGCAGCGCCACCGCCGTGTTGGTCGACAGCACGGCGCGGTGGTCGTGGGCGTGGCGGAGCTGCAGGTACTGGGCGACGAACTCGATGTCGATCAGCCCGCCGCGGGCGTACTTCACGTCCCACGGGTTGGCGGTGCCGAACTCCTTGTCGATGCGCCGGCGCATGTCGGCGACGTCCCACAGCAGCCGGTCCGCGTCGCGGGCCCGGGTCAGCGCGTCGCAGATGGCGTCCCGCACCCGGCCGCCGAGGCCGCCGGGGTCGGCGCCGCCGCCGCCGAGCACGCGGGCGCGGGTCAGGGCCATGTGCTCCCAGGTCCAGGCGCCCTCCGTCTGGTACTTGACGAAGGCGGTCAGCGACGTCGCCAGGGGCCCGGCGTTGCCGGACGGGCGCAGGCGCATGTCGACCTCGTAGAGCCGGCCGTCGCCCATCGGCGCGGTGACGGCGTTGGTCAGGCGCTGGGTCAGCTTGATGTGGTACTCGGCCGGCGTCAGCGGCTTGCCGCCGTCCGACGCCTTCACCTCCGCCGGCGTGTCGTAGACGACGATCAGGTCGATGTCGGAGGTCAGGGTGAGCTGGCGGCTGCCCAGCTTGCCCATCGCCACCACCACCCAGGAGGAGCCGGGCAGATGGCCGTGGCGGCGGGCGAAGTCCTCCTCCACCCGCCGGGCGATGTCGGTGACCGCGACGTCGGCGAGGTCGGCCAGGAAGGGGCCGCAGCCGTCGCCGTCGGTGATGTTGCGCAGCATGTGCACGCCGGCGCGGAAGCGCTGGTCGCTGGTCCAGCGCCGCGCCAGGCCGAGCGCGTCCTCGAAGTCGCGGGCCGCCGTCATGACCCGGGCGTGGTCGGTCTCCAGCGCCGCCTTGCCCGGCAACGGATCGAAGAAGTCCTGCGACAGCACCGCTTCCAGCAGGGCCGGGTTGCGCGACAGCGCCTCGGCCAGGCGCGGCGCGGTGCCCATGATCTCCGCCACCAGGTTGAGCAGCCAGGGATTGGCGTAGAACAGCGAGAACAGGCCGACGCCGGCCGGCAGCTTGGCCAGGAAGGCGTCGAAGTTCATCAGCGCTCCGTCGGGGTCCGGCGTCTTGGCGAGCTCGTTCAGCAGGGCGGGAACCAGCTCGGTCAGCAGCTCGCGCGCCCGTCCGGAGCGGGTCGCCCGGTAGCGGCCGCGGTGCCAGGCGGAGACCACGGCGATGACGCGGCCGGCGTCCTTGAAGCCCATGGCGCCCAAGGTCTCCACCGTGCCGGGGTCGTCGTCGGTGCCGGTGAACACGAGGTTGCCGGGCCCCGACAGGGTCGGCGCCTCCTCGAACAGCTCGGCGTAGCGGTCCTCGACCCGGCCGAGGTGGCCCAGCAGGTCGGCCCGGAAGGCCGCCGGATCGGCGTAGCCGAGGAAGGTCGCGAGATGCGCCACGCCGGCGTCGTCGGCGGGGATGCGGTGGGTCTGGCGGTCGTCGATCATCTGGATGTGGTGCTCGACCCGCCGCAGGAAGCGGTAGGCGGCGCCCAGCTCCTCGACCGCCTCCTCGGGAACGCGGCCGACGGCGCACAGCGCCTCGATCGCCCGGAGCGTCGGCGCCGGCCGCACCCGGGTGTCGCGGCCGCCGAAGATGAGCTGCTGGGTCTGGGCGAAGAACTCGATCTCGCGGATGCCGCCGCGCCCCACCTTCACGTCGTGGCCGTTCACCGTGATCGTGCGGTGGCCCTTGTGGGTGTTGATCTGCCGCTTGATGGAGTGGATGTCCTGGATCGCCGCGAAGTCGAGATGGCGGCGCCACACGAACGGCTCCAGGAAGCGCACGAAGGCGGCTCCGGCGTCGGGGTCGCCGGCGACGGGCCGCGCCTTGATCATGGCGGCGCGCTCCCAGTTCTGGCCGACGCTGCCGTAGTAGATCTCCGCCGCCGTCACCGACACCGCCAGCGGCGTCGCCCCGGGATCCGGGCGCAGGCGCAGGTCGGTGCGGAAGACGTAGCCGTCCTTCGTGCGTTCCTCCATAATGCGGACAAGATCGCGGGCGATACGGACGAAGGTCCGGGCGAGGTTGTCCGGCTGGGGCGTCCGCACGACGGCGTCGTCGTAGAGCACGATCACATCGATGTCGCTGGAATAATTGAGTTCGCGCGCGCCCAGCTTGCCCATGCCGAGAACAATGAGTCCTGAGCCCACCCACGGACGCTGCGGATCGGGCAGCGTCAGCGTGCCCGCCTCCGCCGCCCGCCGCAGCAGGTGGGCGCACGCCAGCCGCAACGCCGTCTCCGCCACGTCGCTGAGCGCCCGGGTGACCCGTTCCACCGTCCAGGCGCCGGCGATGTCGGCGATGGCGATCAGCAGCGCGGCGCGGCGCTTGGCCACGCGCAGCTCCGTCATCAGGCGGTCGGTCGAGCGTTCCTCGGCCAGCTCGCGCTCCAGCGTCTCGATCAGCGCGGCGAAGGTGGCGTCGAACCCGTCGGTGACGAGCCGGCGCACGAAGGCGTGCTCGCGCGTCAGGCTCATCGCCAGGTACGGGCTGTTGCCGCACACCGCCGCGATCAGCGCCCGGCCCTCGGGCGCGTCGGCGAACGACAGCGCCCAGGCGCGCAGCCCGGCGTCGCCGGCGGCGACGTCGGCGCGCCAACGCTCCATGCCGCGTTCGGCCTGGGCGGCGTCGAAGGGCTTCGGCAGGCGGTCGGGCGGGACGATGGACAGGGCGGTGGACATGGCGGTCGGGCTCGGCGTGCGATGGGGCGTGGCCGCCACCCTGACGGGCGGTCCCGCCGGGGTCAACCGGGATGCGCGCCCGGCGCGGGCGGTGCGGAGGACGGGCTGGTGATCCGCAGGACGGCGAAGCTGGCGGCGTGGACCGCGGCCACGGTGGCGGTGCTGGCCGGGCTGGTCGGCGGCGGGATCGCCTGGCGGCTCTCGGCCGGACCGATCGCGCTCGACGCGCTGACCCCGTACGTCGAGCGGGCCCTGGCCGACGCCGTGCCGGGCACCCGCGTCGCCATCGGCGCGCTCGGCGTGAGCTGGGTCGACGACGACGGCGACGGCATCGGCGGCCTCGACCTGCGCGCCGTCGACGTGGCGGCGACCAACGCCGACGGCGAGGTGCTGGCGGCGGTGCCGGAGCTGGGGGTGGGCTTCTCGGTGCGGGCCCTCCTGCGCGGCCGCCTGGAGCCGACCCGGCTGGAGCTCGTCCGGCCGCGCATCGCCGTGGTCCGGCACGGCGACGGCCGTTTCGGCTTCGACATCCGCGCCGGGGAGCGCGGCGCCGACGGCACGGCGGCCGACGCCGGCTCGCCGGTGGTCGGCGAGGTGCTCGCCGCCCTGGAGGCGCCGCCCGACGCCGACCGGCCCCTCGGCCTGCTGCGGCGCCTGTCGGTGGCGCAGGCCGACCTGCGGGTGACCAACGAGGCCAGCGGCTTCTCCTGGCACGCCACGCGCGCCGACATCGATCTGCGCCGCGACCGCGACGGGATCGACGGCCGGCTCGCGCTGACCCTCGACCTCGGCGGCGAGACGGCGTCGCTGACCGCCACCGCCGACCGCCGGCGGGCCGACGGGCGGACCGTCGCGGCGGTCCGCATCGACGACCTGGAGCTGGCCCGCCTGGCCCGCGTGGCGCCCGAGCTGGCGCCGCTGGCCGGCGCCGCGTTCGCCGTCGACGGCACCCTCGAGCTCGACCTCGACCGCACCCTGCAGCCGCAGCACCTGCGTTTCGACCTGGCCGGCGGGCCGGGCGTCCTCGCCGTCCCGGGGCGGGACGGCGAGGCGCTGGCCGTCCGCTCGGCCGGCGCCCGGGGCGCGGTCGACCTCGCGGCGCGGCGGCTGGAGCTGGAGGGGGCGGCGCTGCTGCTGGGCGGGCCGGGCGACGGGCCGGGCACGCGTCTGGCCGCGGCCGGTCAGCTCACGGCGGACGGCGGGTTCGCGGTCGCGCCGACGGGCTCGTTGACCCTCACGCTGGCGCACGGGCTGCGGACCTCCTCGGTCATGCTCGACGCTGTGCGCGACGGCGCCGACGGGCTGCAGGTCACCGCCGAGGTGGAGAAACTGGAGCCGGCGCTGCTCGCCGCCCTGGCGCCGGAACTGGAGCCGCTGTCCGCGGCGGCGCTGCCGGTCGTCGGCACGGCCACCCTGCGGCTCGACGGCTCGCTGCGGCCACGCGACGGACGCCTGGACCTGGCGGCCGGCCCCGGCCGCCTGGTCCTGCCGGACCGCTTCGCGGCCCCCCTCGAGATCCGCGCGGCGGCGATCCAGGCCGTCGTGGATGCCCAGGCACGTCACCTCGACGTCGACCGCCTGGCGATCGATCTCGGCGGGCCGACGTTCGAGGCGCGCCTCGCCGTGGGCGAGGACCGCACGGGCGGCGACCGGCTGCGGGCGGACGGCTCGGTGACGGCGCGCGACGTGCCGCTGGACGATCTCGCGCGGCTGTGGCCGACGTCGCTCAGCAAGAACGCGCGCGAGTGGATCACCGAAAACCTGTCGCGCGGGACCGTGCACGAGGCGACGGCCATCTTCTCGGGGTCGGCCCCGCTGGCCGACCCGGGAGCCTTCGAGCGGGAGACGCTGAAGGCGACCCTGACGGCGTCCGACGTCGACGTCGAGTATTTCCGGCCCCTGCCGCCGGTGCGCGGCATAACCGCCGTGCGCGGCGAGGTCGACGGAACGACCTTCACCATCCACACCGAGGGCGGCCGCGTCGAGGACGTCGAGCTGGGCGCCGGCACCGTCGTCATCCACGACCTCGGCGGCAAGGAGAGCATCGACATCGACGTGCCGGTGGACGGACCGGTGCGCACCATCCTGACGGTGCTCGACAGTCCGCCGCTCGGCTATCCCAGCCGCCTCGACATCGACCCGGCCGGCACCGAGGGGCGCGCCCGCGCCGACCTCCGCTTCCGGTTCCCGTTGCTCGTCGACCTCAAGGTCGACGACGTCGACGTCGGCGTCACGGGCAAGCTGAGCGCGACCGGGGTGAAGAAGGTGGCGGCCGGGCTCGACGCCAGCGCCGGCGACCTCGATCTCGAGCTCGACACCAAGTCGATGACGGTCAAGGGCAAGGCGCGGCTCGACGGGGTGCCGGTCGTGCTGGACTGGAAGGAGCAGTTCGAGGATGCCGCCAAGGGGCCGCGCACCCGGGTCCACGTCAAGGGAACCGCCGACGCCGGCGAGTTCGCCAAGTTCGGCGTGGAAGCCGCCGAGTATGCCTCGGGTCCCGTCGGCTTCGACGTCGTCTTCACCGTCGACCAGCGCAAGCGCCTCGGCCTGACCGGCACCCTCGACCTCGCTCCCACCGACCTGCGGATCGAGGATCTCGCCTGGACGAAGAAGCCCGGCGTGCCGGCCTCCGGCCGCTTCACCCTGGAGTTCCGCAAGGACAAGGTCGTGCGGGTGTCCGGCATCACCTTCCAGGGGGGCGGACTGAAGGCGGCCGCCGCCCTCGACCTCGACCCGGCGACGACGGCGCTCACCCACGCCCAGATCGCCGAGCTCAAGCTGGAGGAGACCGACCTGCGCGCCGACGTGGTGGTGCGCGACGGCGCCTACGTGGCCACCGTGACCGGCGCCAGCCTGGACGCCCGGCGGCTGCTCGACGACGACGGCGGCGGCGGCGACACCGCCGCCCCGCCCCGGCGGCGGCGGCCGCTGGTGGCGACGCTGCGCGTGGGCCGGGTGATCTTCGGCGACGGCCGCCAGCTCGGCGACGTCGTCGCCAAGATCAACAACGACGGCTCGGTGTGGACGCTGATCGACGTCACCGCCTCCACCGGCCCGTCCTCGTCGCTGTTCGTGCGCTTCGAACCGGCCGGCGACCGCTACAAGGTCCAGGTCATCGCCGACGACGCCGGCCGGGCGCTCAAGATGCTCGACCTCAACGACCGCATCGAGGGCGGGCGCCTGCGCATCACCGGCACCACCCGCGAGCCGCGCGCCGACGCCGCCATCGACGGGCGCATCGACATGACCGACTACACGGTGGTCGAGGCGCCGACGCTGGCGCGCATCCTCAACGCCATCTCGCCGTCCGGCTTCGCCGAACTGATGCAGGGCAAGGGGATCACCTTCGGCCGGCTGGTCGGCGAGTTCCGCAAGCAGGGCCGCCTGCTGACGCTGAAGGAGGTGCGGACCTCGGGAAGCGCGCTCGGCCTGACCCTGGAGGGCGACGTCGACCTCGTCGCCGACGTCGCCAACCTGCAGGGGACCATCGTGCCGGTCTACGGCCTCAACCGCATCCTCGGCCAGATCCCCATCCTCGGCGACGTGCTGAGCGGCGGTGCCGGCCAAGGGATCTTCGCCGCGACCTGGCACGTCCGGGGACCCTTCGCCGATCCCGACGTCTCGGTCAACCCGCTGGCGGTGCTGGCGCCGGGGTTCCTGCGCAACCTGTTCTTCCTCGGCTCGACGGGAGGTGCGGCGGCGCCGGCCGACGGCGGTGCCGGAAACGGAGGAGCCGGAAACGAAACCGGAGCACCCGCGGCTGCGGACGCTCCGGGAGGTTGATGGCCGACGGTGCAGCGTGACGTTGACCGGCACTCGTCCATCGGCCGAACGGTGCGCGTGACGGGCGTCCTCCCAGGACCGGGCCGTTTCGGCCTCAAGCCATCCGGGCTAGGCCGAACGGCTGGGGCGAAAATGCTCCCACTAAGTGGGAGCTGTCAAGGCCGGATGGGCACCGCCGGTTGGAAATCGGTTGGATCGATCCAACCATCGTGTGCGCCAGACCGTGTGCGCCAGACCGCGTGCGCCAGACCGTGCGCACCAGACGCTCACACCGCCCTGACCAGGGCGTGTCGCTTCTTGCCGGCCGACAGCTTGATCGTGCCGTCGTTCCCGAGGTCGTCCAGCGTCGCCCGCGCCGTCTCGTCGGCGACGGCGGCGTCGTTCAGCCTGGCGCCGCCGCCCTTGATCAGGCGGCGCGCCTCGCCCTTGGAGGGGGCCAGCCCGGCGGTCACCAGCAGGTCGACGACGGCGAGACCGTCGGCGAGCTGGCCGCGCGGCACCTCGACCGTCGGCAGCCCCTCGGCGGCGGCGCCCTGCTCGAAGGTGCGGCGCGCCGTCTCGGCGGCCTCGTCGGCGGCGGCCTCGCCGTGGGCGAGACGGGTCACCTCGTTGGCCAGCACCTTCTTGGCCTCGTTGATCTCGGCGCCGGGCAGGGAGGCCAGCCGCTCCACCTCGTCGAGCGGCAGTTCGGTGAACAGGCGCAGGAAGCGGCCGACGTCGGCGTCCTCGGTGTTGCGCCAGTACTGCCAGAAATCGTAGGGGCTGAGCTTGTCGGCGGTCAGCCATACGGCGCCCGACGCCGTCTTGCCCATCTTGGCGCCCGACGCGGTGGTCAGCAGCGGCGTGGTCAGGCCGTACAGGTCCTTCTGGTCGACGCGGCGCGCCAGCTCGACGCCGTTGACGATGTTGCCCCACTGGTCGGAGCCGCCCATCTGCAGCCGGCAGTCGAGGCGGCGGCCCAGCTCCATGAAGTCGTAGGCCTGGAGGATCATGTAGTTGAACTCCAGGAAGGTCAGCGGCTGTTCGCGCTCCAGGCGCAGGCGCACCGACTCGAAGCTCAGCATGCGGTTGATGGTGAAGTGGCGGCCGATGTCGCGCAGCAGCGGGATGTAGCGCAGCTCGTCCAGCCAGTCCGCGTTGTCGACCATGACGGCGTCGGTCGGACCGTCGCCGAAGCGCAGGTAGCGGCCGAAGACGCGCTTGATCCCGGCCATGTTCTCCTTGATCCGCTCCTCCGTCAGGAGCTGGCGGCTCTCGTCCTTGCCCGAGGGGTCGCCGATCTTCGTGGTGCCGCCGCCCATCAGCACGATCGGCTTGTGGCCGGTCTTCTGCAGCCAGCGCAGCATCATGATGGGAAGCAGGCTGCCCACGTGCAGGCTGTCGGCGGTGCAGTCGAAGCCGATGTAGGCCGTCACCGGCCCCTGGGCCATGCGGGCGTCGAGCCCGGCGAGGTCGGTGCACTGGTGGATGAAGCCGCGCGCTTCCAGCGTGCGCAGGAAGTCCGATTGCAAGGTGGTCATGGCCCGAACGTCTGGCTGGTGGGTGGGGGAGGCGGGGGTCTGTTAGCACGGTTCCGCCCGGTGCGACAATTCCGCTGCCCCTACGGCCGTCGGCCGCGGCGACCCGGGGCGCGTCGCTTGCCGGTCGACGGGGCCGGCCACGGGGCGTATGGTGTCGTGCGATCGAGGAGGGAGGTGAGGCCATGGGCAACGTGCTGGACGGATTTCCCGAGGGTCGAACGCCCGAGGAGCAGGTCGCCTGGCTGAGGGGCCGGATCGACGACCTGGAGGCGCGCTACGAGGCCCGCATCCGCGCGCTGGAGACACGCCAGCAGGAGGTCGAGCAGCGCATCGCCGCGCACGAGCGGCGCCTCGAGCAGCACGAGCGGCGCCTGGCCCAGGTGGAGGCGCAGATCGAGGCCATCCGCCGCGGCGACCTGACCTCCGAAGCCGGTGACGAGGACTGGGACGGCTTCCAGACGCGCCACTGATGCAGACGGTCATCGGACTGATGAGCGGCACGTCGATGGACGGCATCGACGCGGCGCTGCTGCGGACCGACGGCGAGGACCGGGTCGAGCCCGCCGCCTTTCTGACGATCCCCTACGGCGACGGCTTCCGCGGCCGCCTGCGTTCCTGCCTCGGCGGCAAGGGGCCGGTGGTCGAGGTCGAACGCGAACTGACGGAGAAGCACGCGGACGCCGTCGCCCGCCTGCTCGACCGGGCCGGCGTCTCCGCCGCCGCGGTCGAGCTGGTCGGCTTCCACGGCCACACCATCCTGCATGCGCCGTACGAGCGGCGCACCTGGCAGCTCGGCAACGGGGCGCTGCTGGCGCGTCTCACCGGCATCGCCGTGGTCGACGACTTCCGCACCGCCGACGTCGCCTCGGGCGGGGAGGGGGCGCCGCTGGCGCCCCTCTTCCATCGGGCGCTGGCGAGCGGGCTGGAGCGGCCGCTGGCCGTCCTGAATCTCGGCGGCGTCGGCAATCTCACCTGGATCGGCGCCGACGAGGCGGTGATCGCCTGCGACACCGGTCCGGGGAACGCGCTGCTGGACGATTGGGTGCTGGCGCGGCGGGGGGAGCGCTACGACGCCGGCGGGGCGCTCGCCGCCGGCGGCCGGGTCGACGAGGCCGCGCTCACCGCGTTGCTCGACCATCCCTATTTCGCGCGGCCGGCGCCGAAGTCGCTGGACCGCGACGCGTTCGACGCCGCGCCGGTGCAGGGGCTGTCGCCCGCCGACGGCGCGGCGACGCTGACCGCCTTCACCGCCGCCTCGGTGGCCCGGGCGCTCGCCCTGCTGCCCCAGGCGCCGCGACGCTGGCTGGTCACCGGTGGCGGGCGCCACAACGCCACCCTCATGGCCATGCTGCGGCGGCGGCTCGAGGTGCCGGTGGAGCCGGTGGAGGCGGTGGGCTGGGACGGCGACGCGCTGGAGGCCCAGGCCTTCGGCTATCTCGCGGTGCGCAGCCGCCTCGGCCTGCCGCTCAGCCTGCCGACGACGACCGGCGCCCCGTCGCCGCTGACCGGCGGACGCTTCCATCCGGCCGCGGGCTGACCCGGGCCGGATGGAAGCGTACGGGGGTCAGCGGCCGGTCAGCACCTGCACGATCTGATAATGTCCGTGATCGCGGCCGAGCGAGACGGCGGAGTTGCCGATGGCGTCGGTGCGGCCGGGGTCGGCGCCGCCGGCCATCAGCAGGCGGGCGGCGGCGTCGTGCCCGCCGTTGGCGGCGTACATCAGCGCCGTCCAGCCGTGCCGGGTCGGCCGGTCCACCGCCGCGCCGCGGGCCAGCAGCGTCCGCACCACCGCGGCGTTGCCGCGCGCCGCGGCGGCCATCAGCGCGGTCTTGCCGTCGACGTTGGCGGCGTCGACGTCGGCGCCCGCCGCCGCCAGCAGGTCCACCAGACCGGCGTGCCCGCCGTAGGCCGCGTACATCAGCGGCGTGGCGCCCGTCTCGGTGCGGGCGCGCGGGTTCGCACCGCGGCGCAGCAGGGAGCGCACCTGATCGAGCAGCCCCTGTTCGGCCGCCACCATCAGCGGGGTCTTGCCGCCGGGCAGCCGCGCGTTGGCGTCGAGCACGCCGCCGGCCAGCGCCGCCTCCAGCCCCGCCGGGTCGCGCAGGATCGCCAGCGTGGCCGCTTCCGGCGCGGAGGACACGGTGGTGCTGCCGGTCTGCGCCTGCGCCTGCGCCTCGCCCAGCAGGTTCTGCAGTTCGGGATCGTCGGGATCGATGATGAGGGCGCGCTGATAGAACAGGCGGGCGTTCAGCCAGTCGCCCTTCGTCTTGGCCATCGCCGCCCAGCGCCGATAGGTGTCCTCCATCTCGTCGAGGAGCGTCCCGGCGGCCGGCGCCTCCGGCAGCAGCGCCTGCATGCGCTGCACCGTCTCGAAGGCGTTGTCGCCTTCCGGCGTCGTCAGCTTCTTGTCGGCGAGCTGCCCGCGCGCCCGCTCCGCCAGCGCCTCGACCCGGCGTTGCAGGTCCGGATCGACGGGCGGCGGCGGCGGGCTCGGCAGGGCCGCGACCTCGGTCGGCGGCGCCAGCGGGGGCAGGGGGGCGGGGTCCGCCGGGGCCACCGCCTGGGCCGGCGGCTCGGGCTCGTCCTCCGGCAGGACCATCCCTTCGAGGTCGTTCAGCAGCCGGGCCAGGGAATCCGGCCGCGGCTCGGCCGGCGGCGCCGGCTGGGCTCCGTTGTCGGGGGCCGCGCCGTCGGCGGCCGCGCCGTCGGGGGCCGCGCCGGCCGCCGGTTCGGCGCCGGCGGCCGGCGCCGCGTCGGGCAGCGAGGCGACCGCGACGGGGTCCGGGGGGAACGGTTCCGCCGCGGCCGCCGGCACCTCCGGCGGCACCGGCTCCGTTGATTCCGTCACGGCATCCGCCGTCGCGTCGATCGCCGGGATGGGCGTGTCGATCGCCGGTGCGGGCGCCGCCGGCTCCGGTTCGGCCGAGGCGCCGGCCGTGGACGCCGGCGCTCCGGAGAGCGCGGCGTGGGCCTCGGCGGCGGGGCGGCGCTCGTTGAGGAGGAAGGCGCGTGCGCCGTGCCAGGCCCCGGCGGCGTACGTTCCGGCGAGCCGGGCGCGGTCCCCGAGGTCGGGCACGGCCACCGCCACGGCCGCCCCGAGGCCGAGCACGACGACCACCACGGCCGCCCAGGGCAGCGCCCGGCGGGGACGATGGTCGCCCGGTGGGGCGACGGCGCCGCGCGGCGGGGCGGCCAGACGCGGCCCCGGGGCCTCGGCGGCCGGCGCCGCCGACGGAGCGCCGGGACCGGCCAGCCGGTAGATCACCCCGTGGTCGCGCAGCGCCCGGGCCAGCGGCGGCGGCGTCAGGGCGCGCTCCAGCGCCGCCGGGCCGCACAGCAGGACCTGCAGGAAGCGGCCTTGCGGCGATTCGCTGCCGCTCAGGTCCGCCAGGTCGGCCAGGGTCTCCGGCGCCAGGTGCTGGGCGTCGTTCACCGCCAGCAGGCCGCATCCGGCAAGGTCGAGCCGACGCTCCAGCTCGTCGATCAGCCCGTCGAAATCGGCGTCGTCGCTGGCCCGGCCGGCGGCGTCGCGGCCGGCGGCGGCGACCAGCGCCTCGACGTCCATGCCGGCACGGGCGGCGACGACCAGGACCAGCGCGCCATCGGCCGCGACCTCGGCGGTCAGCCGGGCGAAGACGTCGCCGCGTTCGCCGCCGCCGCCGCCGGCGAGCACCAGCAGCCGCTTCCGGGCGAGCAGGGCGAGCTTCAGGCCTTCGAGCGCTTCGCGCTGTTCCGGTGTGCCGGCGTGCGGGACCGGCGGGGCGGCGTCGGACGCGTCGCTCATCGGGACGGGCTTCGAAGCGGTGCGGTTCATGGGCATGCCGTGGCAGTGGGACGGAACCTAAGTCCCTGACTCTAGTCGTCCCCTCGCGGCGTGCGACGGTGCAAAGGGACGGCGCTGCCGCTCATAAGGGGATTACCGCCACCACCGCAGGCTGGTCCGATCCCCTCTGTGGGGTATAGGGTGCCGCTTCGTACCGGCAACGTCCCATAGGCCCATGCGCATCGGCATCGACCTCGGCGGCACCAAGATCGCGGCGGTCGCCCTCGCCGCACAGGGCACGGAGCGCGCCCGCGGGCGGGCCGACACCCCGCGCGACTACCCCGGCACCCTGGCGGTGCTGTCGGATGTCGTCGCGCAGCTGGAGCGGCGGGCCGGCGGCAGCGGCGCGACGGTCGGCCTCAGCCTGCCGGGGGTCGTCGATTCGGCGGCGGGAACGGTGCGGGCGGCGAACCTGCCCTGGCTCGACGGGCGGCCGTTGGCCGGCGACCTCGCGGCGGCGCTCGGGCGGCCCGTGCGCCTCGCCAACGACGCCAACTGCTTCGCCCTGTCGGAGGCGGCGGACGGGGCGGCGGCCGGGGCCGGGATCGTGTTCGGCGCCGTGCTCGGCACCGGGGTCGGCGGCGGCATCGTCGTCGACGGCCGCATCCTGGCCGGCGCCAACGCGATCGCCGGGGAGTGGGGGCACACGCCGCTGCCCTGGCGGACGCCCGCGGACGGCCCCGTCGCGGCGTGCGGCTGCGGCCGGCTCGGCTGCCTGGAGACGGTGCTGTCGGGCGCCGGCTTGAGCCGGCTGCACGCCCACCACACCGGCCGTGATCTGGCGCCGCCGGCGATCGCCGCCGCCGCCGCCGCCGGCGACGCCGGCGCGCGCGCCAGTCTGGCGGGCCACGCCGACGCGTTGGCGCGGGCGCTGGCGGGCGTCGTCAACCTGCTGGACCCGGAGGTGGTGGTGGTCGGCGGCGGCCTGTCGGCGCTGCCGGATCTGTGCGGTGCGGCGGCGGAGCGCCTGGGTCTCTACGCCCTGGTGCGGGCGCCGCGCACCCGGATCGTGACGGCCCGTTTCGGCGGCGACAGCGGCATGCGCGGGGCCGCCCGCCTGTGGCCGGCCTGACGGGACGGAGCCGTCAAGCCGGCGGGCGGAGGATCAGTCGGTGATCGTCTGCCAGAAGAAGAACAGGACGAACAGAAGCATCAGCGCGATGTCCATGGCGGCTCTCCCGGTGGTGTGTCGGCGGCTTCTATACGACAGAACGCCGTGACGGGGAACCGCGCGCCTCGGCATTCCCGGAAATTTCCCGCGACCGCCGACTCGGCGTGCCGGCGCGCGTGCACCCCCGGCCGAACGGACCTACCCCTTTAGTCAGGGATTGCCCGGTGGGCATGTTTCTGGCAGAAAAAAGGCCGCTGAGGACAGCGGCCTGAGTTTAGGGAGGAAACGCCCAAGAAGGGCGAAGCAGCAATCGCTTGCTGCGCTGCAAAATTTAACAGATCCATTCGGTGCCGCAACACCGGAGCACGGCCCCCGCGGGGGCCGTCGCTGTTTTCCGGGGTCAGTGTTGCGATATGGTCACAGACGCGCCCGCCGGCGCCGCGACGGCAGCGATGACGCGGTTTCCCGGTGTGTTGTTTGGCGGCGAATGCCCACACGGAAGGCACACAGCATGGCCGAACCGACCGCCCCCGGCGCCGACCATCCCTCCGCCCTCGACCGCTTCGCCGCGTTCGCGGCCTCCCTCGGCGGACGCACGCCGGCGGTGTTCCTGGACTATGACGGCACGCTGACCCCCATCGTCGACCGGCCGGACCTCGCCGTGCTCGACGGCGCGACGCGCGACGCCGTCGCCCGGCTGGCCGGCTCGTGCCCGGTCGCGGTGGTCAGCGGCCGCGATCTCGACGACGTGCGCCGCCTCGTCGCCCTCGACGGGCTCGTCTACGCCGGCAGCCACGGATTCGACATCCGCGGGCCGTCGCTGCGCACCCAGATCGGCCTGGAGTACGTGCCCGCCCTGGACGCCGCCGAGGCGGCGCTGGCGCGGCGGCTGGCCGACGTGGAGGGGGTTCTGGTGGAGCGCAAGCGCTTCGCCATCGCCGTGCACACCCGCATGGCGGCGGCCGAGGCCAAGCCGGTGGTCGCCCGCACGGTGCGGGACGTGGCCGCCGGCCAGGCCGGGCTGCGGGTGACCGGCGGCAAGGAGATCCACGAGTTGCGCCCCGACCTGCCGTGGGACAAGGGCCGCGCCGTGCTGGCGCTGCTCGACGCGCTGGAACTGAACGGCGCCGGTTACCGGCCGCTCTACATCGGCGACGACGAGACCGACGAGGACGCCTTCCGGGCGCTGGAGGGGCGCGGCGACGGCCTGCGCGTCATGGACCCGCCGGCCGCAACCGCCGCCACCTGGAGCCTGCGCGATCCCGGCGAGGTGCGGGCCTTTCTCGTGAGGCTCGCCGACCACCTGCGGGCCGGACGGCCGGACGCCGCCTGATCCCGGCGATGCCGGCCGACCGGCGCCTCTTGCCAGGAACGATCGCCCGGAGGTAGCGTCGGGTCCATCGTTCCCGCGCGCCCGGAGGCCTGCGCCATGTCCGTCGCCCCCATCGGCACCTCCGGACCCCAGCCGGCGCCCCTGGCGGCGGCCACCGCCGGCATGCGGCAAGCCCAGGCCACCGTCCTGGCCGCCACCGAACAGGTGGCGGCCGGCGGCGCCGATCCCGCCGTCGTCGTCGACATCGCCCAGGCGGAGACGGCCTTCGCCGTCAACGCGGCGGTGCTGCGGACCGGCACGGCCATGACGCGGCGGCTGCTCGACCTGCTGGCCTGAACCGGTGGCCCGGATCGCGCCCCCTGTGGCACGGCCCGGGCAAACCTGCGGGCTCCATGGCTCTGCGGGATCGCCGGGCCCGCCCATGGCGGCGCGGACGTCGCAGATCCTGCCTGGGCGCCGCACCGCGGCGCCCCCCGGATTCACATGAGGCGTTCCAGCAGGGCGAGGAACTGGCGCTGCTCGTCGCTGTCGAGCGGCTCCAGGGCGCGGGCGTGCGCCATGGTGGCGTTGCCCTGCAGGCGGGCCACCAGCGCATGGCCGCTGTGGGTCAGGGTGACGCTGGTGCGGCGGCGGTCGACGGGATCGGGGCTGCGCTCCACGAGCGCCCGCTCGACGAGGCGCAGGATGACGCCCTGGGTGGTCGCCGGGTCCATGTAGGTCAGCCGGCCGAGCTGGTTCTGCGACAGCGCGCCGTGGCGGTGCAGGGTCACCAGTGCGGCCCACTGGGTGGGCGTCACCTGGGTATCGCCGATGGTCTCCAGGAAGATCCCGTTCGCCCTCTGGTGGACTCGACGCAATCTGTGATTGATCTGATCGGACAGGGTGTAATCGTTGGCGGCCGCGGCCGGCCCCTCGCCGGCCGATTCGATGCGGTATGCGCTCATGTGGGCTTCCATCGTCCTTCTCCTCGCGACGCTGCGGTGTTCCGTCGGCCCTGCAAGGCGTGTCCGGCCGGCGGTTGAACCGACGGAACCTCCGGCGCCGACCGTGTCGGCTCACCGAAGGCCTGAGCTTTAGGCCTATGTCATAAGCCATAAAGCCAAACATACGAGCAGATAAAGCAAAAAAACGTGTATCGAGGGGGCCTTAGGCCAAGGACAGGCCACTTTGAGGCGATGTTGCCACCAGATAGCGCGGAAGTGTCGCAGGCGCTTCGCGATAATGTCTTGCCCCACGATACAAATCGCCGGAACGTCTTCGTTCCGGCGATCCGGGCGCCCGACTTCCTCCCGTCGGCAACGGCGGGAATCAGGGGGCGCGTTTGGGAGGGTAGGTCGGGGGCGGACTCGTCCGCTCCTCTTCGGAGTGCGGCACCGGTCCCGCCGGCTCGGGGACACCGCCCGGCGTGTAGGGCGGCATCCGGTCGTCCTCGGGACGCTTGGGGGATTTCGGCGGCTGCTGCGGCCGGACGGGCAGGTCGGAACGGTCGGCCATGTTCGCGGTCCCTCCTCTCGGGTGGCGGGGTGCCGGCGGCGCCGGACGCGCCGCCTGCCTACGAGAACGGGCGAGGGCCGGTGGTGTCACCGCCGGGCGGGAAACACGAACATGCCTATGACGTTCGTCGAGTTGCGGGCGGCACCGCGGCGGTCCTGCGTGGAGCGGTGGAAGTCATGTTGCCGACGAAGCACAGGTGCGTGCAAAACCGTGCTTCCCGTGCCTTCACTGTTGCGCTCGTGTCACGGTATGGTTTGACTTGCGGCACTGCCCGACGCGCCGGTCCGGCTCTGGCACGACGGTTCGCGGCATCAAGCCTTATCGCGGTGACCCCAATGAAGACCATGTCCACGTCGATCTTTGCTTTCACCGCCATCGCCGCCGGAGCGGCCGGCGGGATGCTGTCGGGTCTCGCCGCGGCGCCGGCCGCCGCCCAGGATCTCGAGCGCGGCGAGACCGTGCTGGAGCGCCCGCGCCCCGAGGTGGAGCAGCTGGGCATGCGCGCCGGCTCGTTCCTGGTGCTGCCGCGCCTGGAGGCCGGGGCGACCTACGACAGCAACGTCTTCGCCACGGAGTCCGACACCGAGTCCGATTTCGTCTTCGTCACCCGTCCCGAGCTCGACGTCCGTTCGAACTGGAACCGGCACGCCCTCAACCTCTCGGCGTACGGCGAGTTCGGCCGCTACAAGGACAATTCCCGCCTCAACTACGAGGACTACCGGGTGCTGCTGGACGGCCGGCTCGACGTGTGGCGGGACAACACGCTGGAGGGCGAGGCCTTCCACCGCCGCAACCATGAGGGCGCCGGCGAGATCGACACCGAACTCGGGGAATCGCTGGCCGCCGGCGTGGCCGAGCCGGTGATCTACTACGTCAGCGGCGGCGAGGTGGCCTACACCCATCACTTCAACCGTCTGCGCGCCCGCCTGTCGGCGCTGGCCTCCTACTACGATTACGACGACGCGGTCCTCGCCAACGGGCTGAGCCGGCCGGAGGACGACCGCAACCGCTGGGCCTACGGCACCGCGCTGCGCGTCGGCTACGCCTTCATCGACGGCTACGAGGCCTTCGTCCAGGGCGCCTACACGAAGACCAAGTACGACGACAGCACCCGCTACGGCGACGTCGACCGCGATTCGGACGGCTACGACGTCACCGTCGGCTTCTCCTCCGAGCTGACCGCCCTCATCAACGGCGAGGTCTTCGCCGGCTACCTCTCCCGCGACTTCGACGCCCCCGGGCTCAAGGACGTCGACGGCCTGGCGTTCGGCGGCCAGATCAACTGGGCGGTCACCGAACTGACGGCGATCACCGGCTCGGTCACCCGGCAGGTGCGCGAGACGCGGGCCACCCTGGGCGGTTCGACGGCGTCGAGCTACACCCGCACCGTATACGCCATCGGTGTCGACCACGAGCTGCTGCGCACCGTCATGCTCAACGGCCGCCTCCAGTACCGCACCGACGACTTCAACGGCATCGACCGTGCCGACGACGTCTACACCGTGGGGCTCGGGGCGACCTACCAGGTCAACCGCTATCTCTACGTCACCGGCGGCTACACCTACGAGGAACGCCAGTCCGACGCCGCGTCCGACTACACCAGCAACCTGGTCTTCCTGCGCCTCGGCGCCCAGCTCTGAGCGTCGCCCGGCGCAAGACGCCACGGCCGCCCGGGAAAGTCGAACGACCTGTCTAGGCGCCCGCCATTCCGGCGGGCGCCTTTTCTTCGTGTGACGCTCGGCCAATCGGCGGCCCCGGATATGCTGGCAACCATGCCTCGTCCATTCGCCAGAGCGCGGCGCGCCCACGCGTGTTAATTCGACTCCACTTATTCCCGTGGAGCCGCGAGTTGCTAGGATCTTACCTGGACACCGCCGGGGCTTGCCGTGGTCCACGGCGGCCCGTTCACTGCCACGTTCCAGGGAAGGGTTTGGGATGAATCGACGTCACTTGTTCCGTCTGCTCGGGCTTTCCGCCGTCGGTGCGGCCGGCCTCGGAATCACCGGCTGCGCCAACATCGACGCGCCGCCCGAGCCCCAGGGCATGGTCCAGGCCGGCGAGTACGAGCTCGGCGCCGGCGACGCCCTGCGCGTCATCGTCTTCGGCGAGGAGCAGCTCTCCGGCGAGTTCCGGGTCGACGGCTCCGGCAGCGTGGCGATGCCGCTGATCGGCGAGGTGCAGGCGCGCAACCGCACCACCCGCCAGCTCGAGCAGGAGATCGCCTCGCGCCTCGAGAAGGGCTATGTGCGCGACGCCCGCGTCAGCGTGGAGGTCCTCAACCATCGGCCCTTCTACATCCTGGGCGAGGTGCGCAACCCCGGCCAGTACAGCTTCCAGAACGGCATGACGGCCCTGACCGCGGTCGCCATGGCGGGGGGCTACACCTACCGCGCCGACGACGACTTCATCCTCGTCACCCGCGGCAGCGACCCCGACAAGAAGCTCTACCGGGCGCCGCTCAACACGCCGATCATGCCGGACGACGTGGTCCAGATTCCGGAGCGCTATTTCTGACCGCCGCCCGGCGTCGGCCTCCGGCGCGGCGCGGCGCGGCGGCCCTCGGTCGCCGCGCCGGATCCGTCGGTGCCCCACCGGCCGTCAGCGCTCGGTGCGGCCGCCATCGTGCCGGCCGCCCTTGACCGGCGCGGTGCCGTGGGCGTCGGTGGCGGTGCCGATCTCGTAGCCTTTCTTCTGTCCCGGCGGCACCCGCGGCCCGCCGGGGGAGGGCGACGGCGCCACCGTGGGCGGCGGCCGGGTGCCCGCCGCCTCGTCGTCCGTGCCGAGCGGCGCCGCGGCGGGATCCTCGTTGGGCACCTTGTCGCCGGTCTCGCCGCGGTCGATGGCGGCGCGCAGCCGCTGGGCCGCCATGGTCGGCGGATCGGCGGGACGGTCGTCGGGGCGGTCGGCCATGAGGGTGCCTCGGTGTGGTTGCGCTCAGCACCCCCTCCAACCGCCGCCGCACCCGCCGGGTTCCCCGGCGATGGGGCCCGGGTGGCGATCGGGCCGCCGGCCCGTCCCGACGGCACGAAGCCGTGCGCCGACGCGCAGCGCCGGCCGGCGCGTCCGTCCGCCGCCTCGGGGGGGCGCCGCTTCGGGGGAATGGTGCCGGATACAGGATTCGAACCCGTGACCTTCTGATTACAAATCAGCTGCTCTACCAGCTGAGCTAATCCGGCATCGCGCGCCGACTCGGGGGGCCGGCGCGGCGCCCACACTAGCGTCCCCCCGGGCTCCAGACAAGCGCCGGAGCGCCGCCCGTCTAGCCGCGCCGGCGCGCCACCTCGTAAAGGGCGACCGCCGCGGCGTTGGAGACGTTGAGGCTGCCGACCGGCCCGCCGGTCGGCAGGCGGGCGATCGCGTCGCAGCGTTCGCGCGTCAGGCGCCGCAGGCCCGCGCCCTCGGCGCCGAGCACCACCGCGGTGCGGCCGCCCAGGTCCAGCTCGGCCAGGGTGCGCGCGCCCGATTCGTCGAGCCCGACGCACCAGAAGCCGGCGTCGCGCAGCTCCCCCAGGGCACGCGCCAGGTTGGTCACCCGCACCAGAGGCACCGCCTCGAGCGCCCCCGACGCGCTCTTGGCGAGCACGCCGGTGACCTCCGGCGCATGCCGCTCGGTGACCAGCACGGCGCGCGCCCCGAAGGCCGAGGCCGAGCGCAGGATGGCGCCGACGTTGTGCGGGTCGGTCACCTGGTCGAGGACCACCACCAGCGCGTCGGCCGACGTCTGCGCCGCCGCGCAGACGTCCTCGATCCCCACCTCCGGCAGCGGCCCGGCGTCGAGCGCCGCCCCCTGGTGGACCGCCCCCGGCGGCAGCAGGCGGTCGAGTTCGAGCCGTTCCACCACGGTCGGGGCGGGCCGCTCGAGTCCCAGCGCGGCGGCCCGCTCGAGCGCCGCCGCGAGCGCCTCCCGGCCCGAATCGGTGACCATGAGGCGCCGGCAACGGCGCTCCGGATTCGTCCAGGCGGCGGCCACGGGGTGGACGCCGTACAGCAGCCCGGCGCCGCCGCGCGGTCCGGCGGGGGGTGGGCGGCGACCGGCGGCGGCGGGGTCGCCGTGTCCCGACGGGGGGCGCCCGGAGGGTGGGCGGGGCTTGTTGCGGCTCATCGGCGGCTCACGGTCTCGGGGCGGGCGGGTGGGGCGGAAAGCGGCGCTTTCCCTCGACAACGGGTAGCGCCGACCGGCCCCGAGGGCCAGCACGCTTTTTTCCTGAAGGCCGCGCTCAACGCTGTTGACAAGGCTCCAAAAATTCTCATAGTGCCGATCTCCGTTCCGGGGCACACCGGGACGGACGCAGGAAGGGTGGCCGAGTGGTT
>NZ_JBPJSP010000009.1:85700-99725 GCF_051225715.1 Azospirillum sp. ST 5-10 | reverse complement strand
TACTCTACGGCTGGGCCGGGAACGCGCTCCCGGGTGGCCGCGCCGGCTGGGCTGGGCAAGGCGGGTGTAGCTCAATGGTAGAGCAGAAGCCTTCCAAGCTTACGACGAGGGTTCGATTCCCTTCACCCGCTCCAGCCCGCGCGCACACCGGGCGCGCCGTGCCGTCCGGCCCTTAGCGTGCCTCGGATTCGTCGGGGCGTCGGGAACGTCGGGAACGAAAGAAAACTGCGATGGCGAAGGCGAAATTCGAGCGGAACAAGCCGCACTGCAACATCGGCACGATCGGTCACGTCGACCATGGCAAGACGTCGCTGACGGCCGCGATCACGAAGGTTCTGGCGGAGACCGGCGGTGCGACGTTCACCGCGTACGACCAGATCGACAAGGCGCCGGAGGAGAAGGCGCGCGGCATCACGATCTCGACGGCCCACGTTGAGTACGAGACGACCAACCGCCACTACGCGCACGTGGACTGCCCGGGCCACGCCGACTACGTGAAGAACATGATCACGGGTGCGGCGCAGATGGACGGCGCGATCCTGGTGGTGTCGGCGGCCGACGGCCCGATGCCGCAGACGCGCGAGCACATCCTGCTGGCGCGCCAGGTCGGCGTTCCGGCGATCGTGGTGTTCATGAACAAGGTCGACATGGTCGACGACCCCGAGCTTCTGGAGCTGGTCGAGCTCGAGGTTCGCGAGCTTCTGTCGTCGTACCAGTTCCCGGGGGACGACATTCCGATCGTCAAGGGGTCGGCGCTGTGCGCTCTGGAGGACCGCAATCCGGAGATCGGGCGTGAGGCGATCCTGAAGCTGATGGCGGAGGTCGACGCCTACATCCCGCAGCCGGAGCGTCCGAAGGACCGTCCGTTCCTGATGCCGATCGAGGACGTGTTCTCGATCTCGGGCCGCGGCACGGTGGTGACGGGCCGCGTCGAGCGCGGCGTGGTGAAGGTCGGCGAGGAAGTCGAGATCGTCGGCCTGAAGGCGACGGTGAAGACGACGGTGACCGGCGTCGAGATGTTCCGCAAGCTTCTCGACCAGGGCGAGGCGGGCGACAACATCGGCGCGCTGCTGCGCGGCACGAAGCGCGAGGACGTGGAGCGCGGCCAGGTCCTGGCGAAGCCGGGGACGATCACGCCGCACACCAAGTTCAAGGCCGAGGCGTACATCCTGACGAAGGAGGAGGGCGGCCGCCACACGCCGTTCTTCTCGAACTACCGTCCGCAGTTCTATTTCCGCACGACCGACGTGACGGGCCAGGTGGTCCTGCCGGAGGGCACGGAGATGGTGATGCCGGGCGACAACGTCGCCATCGAGGTGCAGCTGATCGCGCCGATCGCCATGGACGAGGGCCTGCGCTTCGCCATCCGCGAGGGCGGCCGCACCGTCGGCGCCGGCGTCGTTGCCAAGATCATCGAGTGATGATATAAGGCGCGCTCCGCCGCCGGTCCCACAGGCACCGGCGGCGGAGTTTCTGGTGGACGTTTCGCGGAAGTTCGGCTATACCGCGCGTCGCCCTCCGGGACGGCGCACCGGGAAGGCTGTAGGAGTGTAGCTCAATTGGTAGAGCACCGGTCTCCAAAACCGGGGGCTGGGGGTTCGAGCCCCTCCACTCCTGCCATTTCCTTCCGCTGATGACATGGACGCCGGCCGGTGCCGGCGTTTTTTCGCTGAGAGGCGCCCGTCCGGCGTCCTCCCCGCTCCCGGATCTGGTACGCACCGCACCATGGCAAAAGTCAATCCCGCCGAATTCGCCAGCGAGGTCCGCCGCGAGATCGCCAAGGTGACCTGGCCGACCCGCAAGGAGACCGCGATCACGACCGCCATGGTCTTCGTCATGGTGGTGCTGGCGGCGCTGTTCTTCCTGGTGGTCGATCAGGTCCTCTCCGTGGCCGTGCGCCTCGTTCTCGGTCTGGGGGGCTGACCGCCATGGCGATGCGCTGGTACGTGGTCCACGTCTATTCCGGTTTCGAGAAGAAGGTCTCCCAGTCGATCCGCGAGAAGGCTGCCCAGAAAGGTCTGGAGGCGCTGTTCGACGAGATCCTGGTGCCGACCGAAGAGGTCGTCGAGGTGCGCCGCGGCTCCAAGGTGTCCTCGGAGCGCAAGTTCTTCCCTGGCTACGTCCTCGTCCGCATGGAGCTGACGGACGACACCTGGCACCTCGTCAAGAACACGCCCAAGGTCACCGGCTTCCTCGGCGGCGGCGGCAAGCCGCAGCCGATCAGCCAGAAGGAGGCCGAGCGGATCGTCAAGCAGGTGCAGGAAGGGGTGGAGCGGCCGAAGCCCTCCATCACCTTCGAGGTGGGCGAGCAGGTGCGGGTCAGCGACGGCCCCTTCACCTCGTTCAACGGCACCGTCGAGGAGGTCGACGAGGAGAAGGCCCGCCTCAAGGTGGCGGTGTCGATCTTCGGCCGCTCCACCCCGGTGGAGCTGGAGTACGCCCAGGTCGAGAAGGTTTGACCGCCGCCGGTGGAGGTCTCCTCCGCCGCGGCATCATGGACCGTGGAAGGCCCGCCATAGCCGCACCACGGAAACCCGGCGGCGCCGCTCCCAGCAGCGGACGCCGCCATCGGAGGTTCAGACATGGCGAAGAAAGTCGTCGGTTACATCAAGTTGCAGGTGCCGGCCGGCAAGGCCAACCCGTCGCCGCCGATCGGCCCGGCGCTGGGCCAGCGCGGCCTGAACATCATGGAGTTCTGCAAGGCGTTCAACGCCAAGACGCAGGACCTGGAGGTCGGCATGCCGATCCCCGTGGTGATCACCGCCTACGGCGACCGCACCTTCACGTTCGTCACCAAGACCCCGCCGGTGACGTACTTCCTGAAGAAGGCGTCGGGCGTCGCCAAGGGCACCCAGACCCCGGGCAAGGGCACGGTCGGCTCCATCACCATGGAGCAGATCCGCGAGATCGCCCAGAAGAAGATGGCCGACCTCAACGCCAACGACGTCGAGGCGGCGTCGCGCATGATCGTCGGTTCCGCCCGCTCGATGGGCCTCGAAGTGGTGGGGGACTGATCCATGGCCAAGCTGGGCAAGCGCCTCAAGAACGCCTACACCGACATCGACCGCGACGCCTTCTACGCGCTGGCGGACGCCATCAAGCTGGTCAAGGGCAAGGCGACCGCGAAGTTCGATGAGACCATCGAGATCGCCATGAACCTCGGCATCGACCCGCGCCACGCCGACCAGATGGTCCGCGGCGTCGTCAACCTGCCGAACGGCACCGGCAAGACCGTCCGCGTCGCCGTCTTCGCCAAGGGCGCCAAGGCCGACGAGGCCGCCGCCGCGGGTGCCGACATCGTCGGCGCCGAGGACCTGGCGGAGAAGATCCAGGCCGGCGAGATGAACTTCGACCGCTGCATCGCCTCGCCCGACATGATGGGCGTGGTCGGCAAGCTCGGCAAGATCCTGGGCCCGCGCGGCCTGATGCCGAACCCGAAGCTCGGCACCGTGACCCCGAACGTCGCCGACGCCGTCAAGGCGGCCAAGGCGGGTGCCGTGGAGTTCCGCGCCGAGAAGACCGGCATCGTCCACGCCGGCGTCGGCAAGGCCAGCTTCTCCGAGGAGGCGCTGGCGCAGAACATCCACGCCTTCGTCGACGCCATCACCAAGGCGAAGCCGTCGGGCGCCAAGGGCACCTACATCGAGAAGGTGTCGCTGAGCTCGACCATGGGCCCCGGCCTCAAGCTCGACATCCCGAGCCTGTCGTCGGCCCAGGCCTGAGGGCCACCGAGTTTCGCCGCCGCGCCCCGCGAGGGGGCGGCGGCGGGGGCGGCCGCCGGGAGGTCCGGCGGCCTCCGTCCCTGTCCGAGACCGCAGGCGCCGGCAACGGCTTAAACACGCCCTGCGCAGACAGGAGTTTGAACCGAATACCGGCCGTGGCCTGCCACGGTCCCGTTCGGCTTGGGCTTCTGGGACAGGTTTGAGCCGGGATCGAAACGCTCCTGCACGGGGCATCGATCCCATGGTGCACTCTAGTGCATTGGAGGCGATCCGTGGATCGTACACAAAAAGAAGCGACGATCGCGGACCTGCATTCGAAGCTGCAGGACACCGGCCTGGTGGTGATCACCCACCACCTCGGCCTGACGGTCGCGGAAGTGACCGACCTGCGAGCGAAGATGCGGGCCGCGGGGGCCAGCTTCAAGGTGACGAAGAACCGGCTCGCCCGCCGTGCCCTGAAGGGCACGCAGTTCGAGGGGCTGGACGGCCTGTTCAAGGGCCCGACGGCGATCGCCTACTCGAAGGACCCGGTGGCGGCGGCCAAGGTCGTGGCCGCCTATGCCAAGTCCAACGACAAGCTGGCCATCGTCGGCGCCGGTCTCGGCACCCAGATGCTCGACGCGGACGGGGTGAAGGCTCTGGCCGAACTCCCGTCGCTGGACGAACTGCGCGCCAAGCTCGTTGGCATGATCCAGACCCCGGCGACCCGTATCGCCGGCGTTCTCCAGGCGCCGGGCGGCCAGGTCGCCCGCGTCCTGGCGGCCTATGCCAAGAAGGACGAGCAGGGCGAGGCGGCCTGAGCCTCGCTGTGAACGCGTAAACCAGACCCGAACCCAAGCTTACCAGGAAGAGAGAAATGGCTGATCTGCAGAAGCTGGTCGACGACCTGTCGGCCCTGACCGTCCTCGAGGCCGCCGAGCTGTCGAAGATGCTCGAGGAGAAGTGGGGCGTCTCCGCCGCCGCTCCGGTCGCCGTCGCCGCCGCTCCGGGTGCCGCCGCCGCTGCCGCCCCGGTCGAGGAGCAGACCGAGTTCAACGTGATCCTCGCCGACGCCGGCGACAAGAAGATCAACGTCATCAAGGAGGTCCGCGCGATCACCGGCCTCGGCCTCAAGGAGGCCAAGGACCTGGTCGAGGGCGCGCCGAAGCCGGTCAAGGAGGCCGTGTCCAAGGACGAGGCCGCCAAGATCAAGAAGCAGCTTGAAGAAGCCGGCGCCAAGGTGGATATTAAGTAAGACCGTCTTGCTGAGATACGGAACGCACATATCCACGCCGAACGGCGGCTGGTCCCCCCGGGGGCCTGCCGCCGCACGGCGTTTTCGTCCTTTCACCGGTCAGGGGGCTCCCGCAAGGGAGGCCGCTGCCCGGCATTTGCTGTCCCGGCCGTCCTCCCGGCGGACGGGGCACGTCGCTCGGTCGGATGAGCGCACACACGGACAGACGTTTGGGGACATCCATGGCCAAATCCTTCACCGGTCGTAAGCGTGTTCGCAAGAGCTTCGGGCGCATCCCGGAAGTCACCCAGATGCCCAACCTCATCGAGGTGCAGCGGAGCTCGTACGACCACTTCCTGCAGATGGACGTCCCGCCCGAGAAGCGGGCGAACCTGGGCCTGCAGGAGGTGTTCCGGTCGGTGTTCCCGATCAAGGACTTCTCCGATCGGGCCGTGCTCGACTTCGTGCGCTACGAACTCGAGCAGCCCAAGTACGACGTGGAAGAATGCCAGCAGCGCGGCATGACCTTCGCCGCGCCACTGAAGGTGACTCTGCGCCTGTCGGTGTTCGATGTCGAGGAGGACACCGGTCTCCGGTCGATCCGCGACATTAAGGAGCAGGACGTCTACATGGGCGACATGCCCCTGATGACGGCCAACGGCACCTTCATCATCAACGGCACCGAACGCGTCATCGTTTCGCAGATGCACCGCTCGCCCGGTGTCTTCTTCGACCACGACAAGGGCAAGACCCACTCTTCGGGCAAGTATCTGTTCGCCGCGCGCGTCATTCCCTACCGCGGCTCCTGGCTCGACTTCGAGTTCGACGCCAAGGACCTCGTCTACGTCCGCATCGACCGCCGCCGCAAGCTGCCGGCGACCACGCTCCTGTTCGCGCTCGACAACGCCGAGACGGTGTCCCTGCGCGGCCAGCGCCGGGAGGCCGGCAAGGACCTGCTGCCCTACGAGGCGCAGGGCATGTCGAAGGAGGAGATCCTCTCCTACTTCTACGACGTCATCACCTACAGCCGTGCCTCGGGCGGCTGGAAGACCCCCTTCTCGGCCGAGCGCATGAAGGGCGTCAAGCTGGTCTCCGACCTGGTCGACGCCAAGACCGGGCAGGTCGTCGCCGAGGCCGGCTCGAAGATGACGCCCCGCCTGATCCGCAAGCTCCAGGACGGCGGCCTGGAGGAGCAGCTCGTCTCCACCGAGGAGCTGACCGGCCGCTACCTCGCCGTCGACATCATCAACGAGCAGACCGGCGAGGTCCTGCACGAGGCCGGCGACGAGCTGTCGGCGGCCGACCTGGACAAGCTGGAGAAGTCGGGCGTCGCCGAGATCCCGGTGCTGGCGATCGACCACATCAACGTCGGCGCCTACATCCGCAACACCATGGCCGCCGACCGCAACGCGTCCCGCGAGGACGCGCTGATCGACATCTACCGCGTCATGCGCCCGGGCGAGCCGCCGACGCTGGAGTCCGCCGAGGCCCTGTTCAACGGGCTGTTTTTCGACAGCGAGCGCTACGACCTGTCGGCGGTCGGCCGCGTGAAGATGAACGCGCGCCTGAACTTCAAGACCGAGGACACCATGCGCGTCCTGCGCAAGGAGGACATCCTCGAGATCCTCAAGGTGCTGGTCAACCTGAAGGACGGCCGCGGCGAGATCGACGACATCGACCACCTCGGCAACCGCCGTGTCCGTTCGGTGGGCGAACTGATGGAGAACCAGTACCGCGTCGGCCTGCTGCGCATGGAACGGGCGATCCGCGAGCGCATGAGCTCGGTCGAGATCGACACGGTCATGCCGCACGACCTGATCAACGCCAAGCCGGCCGCCGCCGCGGTGCGCGAGTTCTTCGGCTCGTCGCAGCTTTCGCAGTTCATGGACCAGACCAACCCGCTGTCGGAGATCACGCACAAGCGGCGTCTCTCGGCTCTCGGCCCGGGCGGTCTGACCCGCGAGCGCGCCGGCTTCGAGGTGCGCGACGTGCACCCCACCCACTACGGCCGCATCTGCCCCATCGAGACGCCGGAAGGCCCGAACATCGGCCTGATCAACTCGCTGGCCACCTACGCCCGGGTCAACCAGTACGGCTTCATCGAGAGCCCGTACCGCAAGGTCCACGACAGCCGGGTGACCGACGAGGTGGTCTACCTCTCGGCCATGGAGGAGGGCCGCTACGTCGTCGCCCAGGCGAACGCCGAGCTGGACGAGGAAGGCCGCTTCGTCGCCGACCTGGTGTCGTGCCGGCAGGGCGGCGAATACCTGATGTTCCGGCCCGAGGCCATCGACCTCATCGACGTGTCGCCCAAGCAGCTGGTGTCCGTCGCCGCGGCGCTGATCCCGTTCCTGGAGAACGACGACGCCAACCGCGCGCTGATGGGCTCCAACATGCAGCGCCAGGCGGTGCCGCTGGTGAAGGCCGACGCCCCGCTGGTCGGCACCGGCATGGAGGCGACCGTGGCCCGCGACAGCGGCGTCACCATCGTCGCCAAGCGCTCCGGCGTCGTCGACCAGGTGGACGCCACCCGCGTCGTGATCCGCGCCACCGACAACGCGGACTCCACGGCCCCCGGCGTCGACATCTACAACCTGCTGAAGTTCCAGCGCTCCAACCAGAACACCTGCATCACCCAGCGGCCGCTGGTCAAGGTGGGCGACCGCGTGGCGGCCGGCGACATCATCGCCGACGGTCCGTCGACGGAGCTGGGCGAGCTGGCGCTGGGCCGCAACGTGCTCGTCGCCTTCATGCCGTGGAACGGCTACAACTTCGAGGACTCGATCCTCATCTCCGAGCGGATCGTCAAGGACGACGTCTTCACCTCGATCCACATCGAGGAGTTCGAGGTGATGGCCCGCGACACCAAGCTGGGCCAGGAGGAGATCACCCGCGACATCCCCAACGTCGGCGAGGAGGCCCTCAAGAACCTCGATGAGGCGGGCATCGTCTACATCGGCGCCGAGGTGAAGCCGGGCGACATCCTGGTCGGCAAGGTGACGCCGAAGGGCGAGAGCCCGATGACCCCCGAGGAGAAGCTGCTGCGCGCCATCTTCGGCGAGAAGGCGTCGGACGTCCGCGACACCAGCCTGCGCCTGCCGCCGGGCGTCACCGGCACCATCGTCGAGGTGCGCGTGTTCTCCCGCCGCGGCGTCGACAAGGACGAGCGCGCGCTCGCCATCGAGCGGGCGGAGATCGAGAAGCTGGCCAAGGACCGCGACGACGAGAAGGCGATCCTCGAGCGCAGCTTCTACACCCGCCTGAAGGAGCTGCTGCTCGGCCAGGTCGCCCAGTCCGGTCCGCGCGGCTTCCAGGTCGGCCTGCCGATCACCGAGGAGGGCCTCGCCACCATCACCCGCGGCCAGTGGCGCCAGGTGTCGGTGCAGGACGAGAAGGTGATGGAGTCGGTCGAGAACATCACCAAGGTGTTCGACGACAGCATCCAGGCGCTGCAGAACCGCTTCGAGAACAAGGTCGAGAAGCTGCAGCGCGGCGACGAGCTGCCGCCCGGCGTCATGAAGATGGTCAAGGTGTTCGTCGCGGTGAAGCGCAAGCTGCAGCCGGGCGACAAGATGGCCGGCCGCCACGGCAACAAGGGCGTGGTGTCGCGCATCATCCCCCAGGAGGACATGCCCTACCTGGAGGACGGCACCCCGGTCGATCTGGTGCTGAACCCGCTGGGCGTGCCCTCGCGCATGAACGTCGGGCAGATCCTGGAGACGCATCTGGGCTGGGCCTCGGCGGGCCTGGGCCGGCAGATCGGCGAATGCATCGACCGCTACCGCCACCTCAGCCGCAGCCAGGGCGACGGCACGCCGGCCATCGAGCCGCTGCGCGACACCCTGAAGGCGGCCTACGGCGAGAAGGTGTACGCCGAGGACATCGCCGACATGGGCGAGGGCGAGCTGATGGAGCTGGCCGGCAACCTGCGCAAGGGCATCCCCTTCGCCACGCCGGTCTTCGACGGCGCGCGCGAGGACGACATCTGCCGCATGCTCGAACTGGCCGGGCTCGAGCGGTCGGGCCAGGTGACGCTCGTCGACGGCCGCACCGGCGAGTCGTTCGACCGCAAGGTGACGGTGGGCTACATCTACATGCTGAAGCTCCACCACCTGGTCGACGACAAGATCCACGCCCGCTCGATCGGTCCCTACTCGCTGGTCACCCAGCAGCCGCTGGGCGGCAAGGCCCAGTTCGGCGGCCAGCGCTTCGGCGAGATGGAGGTGTGGGCCCTGGAGGCGTACGGCGCCGCGTACACCCTGCAGGAGATGCTCACCGTCAAGTCCGACGACGTGTCCGGCCGCACCAAGGTCTACGAAGCGATCGTCCGCGGCGACGACAACTTCGAGGCGGGCATTCCGGAATCGTTCAACGTGCTGGTCAAGGAGCTGCGCTCGCTCGGCCTGAACGTCGAACTGAACACGCGGACCTACTGAGCGAGACGACGATCACCGCCGGACGGCACGGGCCCCCCGTGTCCTTCCGGCGGCGCGTCCCCATATGACAACGCGGCTGACGCCAGCGGGAGACGGTCATGAACGAGTTGATGAACATTTTCGGCCAGGTCCAGGGTCCCCAGAGCTTCGATCAGATCCGCATTCAGATCGCCAGCCCTGAGCGCATCCGGTCCTGGTCGTACGGCGAGATCAAAAAGCCGGAGACCATCAACTACCGCACTTTCAAGCCGGAGCGCGACGGCCTGTTCTGCGCGCGCATCTTCGGACCGATCAAGGACTACGAGTGCTTGTGCGGCAAGTACAAGCGCATGAAGTATCGCGGCATCATCTGCGAAAAGTGCGGCGTCGAGGTGACCCTCTCCAAGGTCCGCCGCGAGCGCATGGGCCACATCGAGCTGGCCTCGCCGGTGGCGCACATCTGGTTCCTGAAGTCGCTGCCGAGCCGCATCGGCCTGCTGCTCGACATGACGCTGAAGGACCTGGAGCGCATCCTCTATTTCGAGAACTACGTCGTCATCGAGCCCGGCCTGACCCCGCTGAAGCTGCACCAGCTCCTCTCCGAGGAGGAGTTCATCACCGCCCAGGACGAGTACGGCGAGGACGCCTTCACCGCCTCCATCGGCGCCGAGGCGCTGCGCATCATGCTGTCCGCCCTCGACCTCGACGAGGAGAAGAAGCGTTGCCGCGAGGACCTGCGCGACACCGCGTCGGAGGCCAAGCGCAAGAAGCTGGTGAAGCGCCTCAAGCTGATCGACGCGTTCCTCGAGAGCCAGTCCCGTCCGGAATGGATGATCCTCGAGGTCATCCCGGTGATCCCGCCCGAGCTGCGCCCGCTGGTGCCGCTCGACGGCGGCCGCTTCGCCACCTCCGACCTCAACGACCTCTACCGCCGCGTCATCAACCGCAACAACCGCCTGAAGCGGCTGATCGAGCTGAAGGCGCCGGACATCATCGTGCGCAACGAGAAGCGCATGCTGCAGGAGGCCGTCGACGCCCTGTTCGACAACGGCCGCCGCGGCCGCGTCATCACCGGCGCCAACAAGCGGCCGCTGAAGTCGCTGTCCGACATGCTCAAGGGCAAGCAGGGCCGCTTCCGCCAGAACCTGCTGGGCAAGCGCGTCGACTACTCCGGCCGCTCGGTCATCGTCGTCGGCCCGGAGCTGAAGCTGCACCAGTGCGGCCTGCCCAAGAAGATGGCGCTGGAGCTGTTCAAGCCCTTCATCTACGCCAAGCTTGAGCTGTACGGCCTGGCCTCCACCATCAAGGCGGCCAAGCGCATGGTGGAGAAGGAGCGGCCCGAGGTCTGGGACATCCTCGAGGAGGTGATCCGCGAGCACCCGGTCATGCTGAACCGGGCGCCGACGCTCCACCGCCTCGGCATCCAGGCGTTCGAGCCGGTGCTGATCGAGGGCAAGGCGATCCAGCTCCATCCGCTGGTCTGCACCGCCTTCAACGCCGACTTCGACGGCGACCAGATGGCCGTGCACGTCCCGCTGAGCCTCGAGGCCCAGCTGGAGGCGCGCGTGCTGATGATGTCGACCAACAACATCCTGTCGCCCGCCAACGGCAAGCCGATCATCGTGCCGTCCCAGGACATCGTGCTGGGCCTCTACTACATCACCATGGACCGGCCCGGCGAGCCGGGCGAGGGCATGACCTTCGCCAACGTCGGTGAGATCGAGCAGGCGCTGGACGCCAAGGTCCTCACCCTGCACGCCAAGATCAAGGCGCGCTACAAGGGCGTGGATTCCGAGGGCAACCCGACGGTCACCATCGTCGAGACGACGCCCGGCCGCATGCTGCTGTCGGAGATCCTGCCGCGCCACCCGGCGGTGCCGTTCGCGCTGATCAACCGCCTGCTGACCAAGAAGGACGTCGGCAACGTCATCGACGCCGTCTACCGCCATTGCGGCCAGAAGGAGACGGTGATCTTCGCCGACCGCCTGATGAAGCTCGGCTTCGGCCACGCCTGCCGCGCCGGCATCTCCTTCGGCAAGGACGACATGGTCATCCCCGCCGCCAAGGAGAAGCTGGTCGGCGACGCCAAGGAGCGGGTCAAGGAGTACGAGCAGCAGTACCTCGACGGCCTGATCACCCAGGGCGAGAAGTACAACAAGGTGGTCGACGTCTGGTCGGAGTGCACGGAGAAGGTGGCGACCGAGATGATGAAGGTCATCTCCGACACCGCCCCGGGCAAGCCGGTCAACTCGGTCTACATGATGGCCCACTCCGGCGCCCGCGGCTCGGCGGCGCAGATCCGCCAGCTCGCCGGCATGCGCGGCCTGATGGCCAAGCCGTCGGGCGAGATCATCGAGACGCCGATCATCTCGAACTTCAAGGAAGGCCTGACCGTGCTGGAGTACTTCAACTCCACCCACGGCGCCCGCAAGGGCCTGGCCGACACGGCGCTGAAGACGGCGAACTCCGGCTACCTCACCCGCCGATTGGTGGACGTCGCCCAGGACGCCATCATCGTCGAGCATGACTGCGGCACCGAGCGGGGCATCACCGTCAAGGCGGTGATCGACGGCGGCGAGGTGATCTCGCCCCTGTCCGACCGCATCCTCGGCCGCACCGCCGTGGACGACGTGATCGACCCGCTGAACGGCGAGATGATCTGCAAGCGCGGCGACCTTATCGACGAGCCGCTGGTCGACCGCATCGAGCGGTCGGGCATCGACAGCGTGCGCATCCGTTCGGTGCTCACCTGCGAGACCCGCGACGGCGTGTGCGCCAAGTGCTACGGGCGCGACCTGGCCCGCGGCACGCTGGTCAACACCGGCGAGGCGGTCGGCGTCATCGCCGCCCAGTCGATCGGCGAGCCGGGCACCCAGCTCACCATGCGCACCTTCCACATCGGCGGCGCCGCCCAGCGCGGTGCCGAGCAGAGCTTCGTCGAGGCGGCGTTCGACGCCACGGTGCGGATCAACAACCGCAACGTGGTGCTGAACTCGGCCAACCTGCCGGTGGTGATGGGCCGCAATTGCGAGGTGGTGCTGCTCGACGAGCAGGGCCGCGAGCGGGCGCGCCACCGCGTCCCCTACGGCACCAAGCTGCTCGCCGACGAGGGCGCCAAGGTCGAGCGCGGCCAGAAGCTGGCGGAGTGGGATCCCTACACCCTGCCGATCATCACCGAGCGCGAAGGCGTCGCCCATTACGTCGACCTGGTCGAGGGCGTGTCCATGCGCGAAGTGATGGACGAAGCCACCGGCATCTCGTCGAAGGTGGTGGTGGACTGGCGCCAGCAGCCGCGCGGCGCCGACCTCAAGCCGCGCATCACGCTGCGCGACGCCCAGGGCAACGTGGTGACCCTGCCCAACAACATGGAGGCGCGCTACTTCATGTCGGTGGACGCCATCCTCTCCGTGGAGAACGGCGCCCACGTCAAAGCGGGCGACGTGCTGGCCCGCATCCCGCGCGAATCCTCGAAGACCCGCGACATCACGGGCGGTCTGCCGCGCGTGGCCGAGCTGTTCGAGGCGCGCCGCCCCAAGGACTTCGCCATCATCTCCGAGGGCGACGGCCGGGTCGAGTTCGGCAAGGACTACAAGACCAAGCGGCGCATCGTCGTGCGCAACGAGGAGACGGGGGAGGAGCGCGAGTACCTCATCCCCAAGGGCAAGCACATCTCCGTGCAGGAGGGCGACTTCGTCCAGCGCGGCGATCTGCTGATGGACGGCAACCCGGTTCCCCACGACATCCTGTCGGTGATGGGCGTCGAGGCGCTGGCCAACTACCTCATCAACGAGATCCAGGACGTCTACCGGCTGCAGGGCGTCAAGATCAACGACAAGCACATCGAGGTGATCGTCCGCCAGATGCTGCAGAAGGTCGAGATCACCGACGCCGGCGAGACCACCTTCCTGGTGGGCGAGCAGGTCGACCGCCAGGAGTTCGACGAGGAGAACAACAAGACCATCGCCGAGGGGCTGAAGCCGGCCGACGGCAAGCCGGTCCTGCAGGGCATCACCAAGGCGTCGCTGCAGACCCGCTCCTTCATCTCGGCGGCCTCGTTCCAGGAGACCACCCGCGTCCTCACCGAGGCCGCGGTGTCGGGCAAGACCGACAACCTGGAGGGCCTCAAGGAGAACGTCATCGTCGGCCGCCTCATCCCGGCCGGCACCGGCTCGGTGGTGAACCGCCTCAAGCAGATCGCCGCCGAACGCGACCGTCTGGCGGCGGTGGCCGCGGAGGAGGAGCCGCAGGCTCTGCCGCCGCACCACGGCGAGAGCTCGGCCGCCTGACGGCGACCGCGCAGGAACGACGGAAAGGGGGGCGCGTCCGGCGGGACGCGCCCCTTCTTCTTGGCCCGGATGGCGGAGCCGGAGCGGGCAAATGCCCGCTTGACGCCACCACGGCCGGTCCATATAGTCCGCAAACCTCTGGGGGCAGGTGGTGGGTGGACGCACGCCCAGACGTTGCCCCGCACGAACCGCGACATAGCCGTTTCCGAGACCATCCGGACGGCGCTCGATGATTGGGCCCGCAACGAGGCGATTGCGCTTCGAAGGCGGGTTTTTGCATCGTCCGACGGATCCGCCGGACGATTTGTAGGAAGGAATGAAGGGCTGCAATGCCGACGATCAACCAGTTGATCCGTAAGCCGCGTGAGCCTGAGGCCGCGCGCAACAAG
>NZ_JBPJSP010000009.1:0-85460 GCF_051225715.1 Azospirillum sp. ST 5-10 | reverse complement strand
ACCCTCGACACGCAGGGTGTGAAGGATCGTAAGCAGCGCCGGTCGAAGTACGGCGCGAAGCGCCCGAAGTAAGGAGTACCAGGCGATGTCCCGTCGTCGTCGCGCCGAGAAGCGTGAGGTCCTGCCCGACGCCAAGTATGGCGATCGCGTCCTGACCAAGTTCATGAACTGCCTGATGCTGGACGGCAAGAAGTCGGCCGCCGAGCGCATCGTCTACGGCGCCCTGGAGCGCATCGAGGGCAAGGCCAAGGCCGATCCGGTCCAGGTCTTCCACGACGCCCTGGCCAACGTGAAGCCGCACCTCGAAGTGCGGTCGCGCCGCGTCGGCGGCGCCACCTACCAGGTCCCGGTCGAGGTCCGTTCCGACCGCGCCCAGGCGCTGGCGATCCGCTGGCTGATCGGCGCCGCCCGCGCCCGGTCGGAGAACACCATGACGGAGCGTCTGTCGGGCGAGCTGCTCGACGCCGCCAACCAGCGCGGCACCGCGGTCAAGAAGCGGGAAGACACCCACCGCATGGCCGAGGCCAACAAGGCGTTCTCGCACTACCGCTGGTAAGTTGACCCTGCCGGTAAGCCCGTAGTCCGGAAGACGCCGACATGCCCCGTTCCCATCCGCTCGACCGTTACCGCAACATCGGCATCATGGCCCACATCGATGCCGGGAAAACGACGACGACCGAGCGGATCCTCTTCTACACCGGACGGTCCTACAAGATCGGCGAGGTCCACGAGGGCACCGCCGTCATGGACTGGATGGAGCAGGAGCAGGAGCGGGGCATCACCATCACGTCGGCCGCGACCACGTGCTTCTGGCGGGACCACCGCATCAACATCATCGACACCCCCGGCCACGTCGACTTCACCATCGAGGTCGAGCGTTCGCTGCGGGTGCTCGACGGCGCGGTGGCGGTGTTCGACGCCGTGGCCGGCGTCGAGCCCCAGTCGGAGACCGTGTGGCGGCAGGCGGACAAGTACCGCGTGCCGCGCATGTGCTTCGTCAACAAGATGGACCGCATCGGCGCGAACTTTCACCGCTGCGTCGAGTCCATCGTCGAGCGGCTGGGTGCTACGCCGCTGGTGCTGCAGCTGCCGATCGGCGCGGAGTCCGACTTCGTCGGGCTGGTCGATCTGGTGGAGAACCGCGCCACCGTCTGGAAGGACGAGACCCTCGGGGCCGAGTTCTACCACACCGAGATCCCCGACGACCTCAAGGCCAAGGCCGCCGAGTACCGCGAACGCCTGATCGAGGCCGCGGTCGAGGTCGACGACGCGGCCACGGAAGCCTACCTGGAATCGGGCGCGGCGCCCGACCCGGAGACCCTGCGCCGCCTCATCCGCAAGGGCACGCTGAGCTTCCGCTTCGTGCCTGTGCTGTGCGGCTCCGCTTTCAAGAACAAGGGCATCCAGCCCATGCTGGACGCCGTGGTCGACTACCTGCCGTCGCCCCGCGACATCGCCAACGTGCAGGGGACGACGCCGGACGGCGCGCCCGACGAGCGGCCGACCGACGACGGGGCGCCCTTCGCGGCGCTCGCCTTCAAGATCATGACCGACCCCTTCGTCGGCTCGCTCACCTTCGTGCGCGTCTATTCCGGCACCGTGCAGGCCGGCAGCTACGTGCTGAACTCGGTCAAGGGGGAGCGCGAGCGCATCGGCCGCATGCTGCTGATGCACGCCAACACCCGCGAGGAGATCAAGGAGGCCAACGCCGGCGACATCGTCGCCTTCGCGTCGCTCAAGGCGACGACCACCGGCGACACCCTGTGCGATCCCGACAAGCCGATCGTCCTGGAGCGCATGGAGTTTCCGGAGCCGGTGATCGAGGTCGCCGTCGAGCCCAAGTCCAAGGCCGACCAGGAGAGGATGGGCATGGCGCTGCAGCGTCTCGCCCAGGAGGACCCGTCCTTCCGCGTCGCCGTCGACGCCGAGAGCGGCCAGACCGTCATCAAGGGGATGGGCGAGCTGCACCTGGAGATCCTGGTCGACCGCATGAAGCGGGAGTTCAAGGTCGAGGCCAACGTCGGCGCCCCGCAGGTGGCCTATCGCGAGACCATCACCCGCGCCGCCGAGGTCGATTACACCCACAAGAAGCAGACCGGCGGCTCCGGGCAGTTCGCCCGGATCAAGCTCCTCTTCGAGCCGGCGGCGGCCGGCACCGGCTTCCGCTTCGAGAACCGGATCGTCGGCGGCGCCGTCCCCAAGGAGTACGTGCCCGGCGTCCAGAAGGGGCTGGACGGCGCCAAGGAGAGCGGCACCGTGGCCGGCTTCCCGGTCGTCGACTTCACGGTGGCGCTGGTGGACGGCGCCTACCACGACGTCGATTCCTCGGTGCTCGCCTTCGAGATCGCCGCCCGCGCCGCCTTCCGCGAGGGCGTCGCCAAGGCGGCGCCGGTGCTGCTGGAACCGATCATGGCCGTCGAGGTGGTGACGCCCGAGGACTACATGGGCGACATCATCGGCGACCTGAACCGCCGGCGCGGCGTGATCGCCGGCATGGACCAGAGCGGCAATGCCCGCGTCGTCACCGCCAAGGTCCCCCTGGCCGAGATGTTCGGCTACGTCAACACGCTGCGGTCCATGAGCCAGGGCCGCGCCCAGTACACCATGCAGTTCGACCACTACGAACCGGTCCCGCAGGCCGTCGCGGACGCCGTCCGCGCCAAGATGGCCTGACAGCCGCCTGAACCTTGAGAGACGGAGAACACACGCCATGGCGAAGGCGAAATTCGAGCGGAACAAGCCGCACTGCAACATCGGCACGATCGGTCACGTCGACCACGGCAAGACGTCGCTGACGGCCGCGATCACGAAGGTTCTGGCGGAGACCGGCGGTGCGACGTTCACCGCGTACGACCAGATCGACAAGGCGCCGGAGGAGAAGGCGCGCGGCATCACGATCTCGACGGCCCACGTTGAGTACGAGACGACCAACCGCCACTACGCGCACGTGGACTGCCCGGGCCACGCCGACTACGTGAAGAACATGATCACGGGTGCGGCGCAGATGGACGGCGCGATCCTGGTGGTGTCGGCGGCCGACGGCCCGATGCCGCAGACGCGCGAGCACATCCTGCTGGCGCGCCAGGTCGGCGTTCCGGCGATCGTGGTGTTCATGAACAAGGTCGACATGGTCGACGACCCCGAGCTTCTGGAGCTGGTCGAGCTCGAGGTTCGCGAGCTTCTGTCGTCGTACCAGTTCCCGGGGGACGACATTCCGATCGTCAAGGGGTCGGCGCTGTGCGCTCTGGAGGACCGCAATCCGGAGATCGGGCGTGAGGCGATCCTGAAGCTGATGGCGGAGGTCGACGCCTACATCCCGCAGCCGGAGCGTCCGAAGGACCGTCCGTTCCTGATGCCGATCGAGGACGTGTTCTCGATCTCGGGCCGCGGCACGGTGGTGACGGGCCGCGTCGAGCGCGGCGTGGTGAAGGTCGGCGAGGAAGTCGAGATCGTCGGCCTGAAGGCGACGGTGAAGACGACGGTGACCGGCGTCGAGATGTTCCGCAAGCTTCTCGACCAGGGCGAGGCGGGCGACAACATCGGCGCGCTGCTGCGCGGCACGAAGCGCGAGGACGTGGAGCGCGGCCAGGTCCTGGCGAAGCCGGGGACGATCACGCCGCACACCAAGTTCAAGGCCGAGGCGTACATCCTGACGAAGGAGGAGGGCGGCCGCCACACGCCGTTCTTCTCGAACTACCGTCCGCAGTTCTATTTCCGCACGACCGACGTGACGGGCCAGGTGGTCCTGCCGGAGGGCACGGAGATGGTGATGCCGGGCGACAACGTCGCCATCGAGGTGCAGCTGATCGCGCCGATCGCCATGGACGAGGGCCTGCGCTTCGCCATCCGCGAGGGCGGCCGCACCGTCGGCGCCGGCGTCGTCGCCAAGATCATCGAGTGACCGCGCCGTCCCGGCGCAGTGAGTGACCGCGCCGTCCCGGCGCAGTGAGTGACCGCGCCGTCCCGGCGCAGTGAGTGACCGCGCCGTCCCGGCGCGGCGTCCACGGGGCCGGCTTCGCCGGCCCCGTTTGCGTTGCGGCGGGGCAAAATCTGGGTTGACACCGGGCGGCGTTGCGCATACACGTTACGCCCTCTGGATTTAGGGTTGGTGGTAGGCGAGACCGGCCTAGACGCAGCCCGGCACGAACGGCATCGCGTGCGCCCAAGCGCGCCGCGCCGAAAGAACATCCGGTACCGCGGCTCGCCGTGGTGGGATGTTCTTTTTTTCGTATCGGCTGTCAGCACGGTTCCGGATCGAGCGATTGCCCGCCTCAGCGGCCGACCTCCGCCGGCGACGGCGAAGGGCGGCCGGTTTTGCGGTTGGGACAAGGATTTTCGGCGGCGTCGGTGCGTCGCCGTCAGAAGGTGCAAGGGACGTTTGGACATGGACAGCCAGAACATCCGGATCCGCCTGAAGGCGTTCGATCATCGCGTGCTCGACCAGTCGACCAGCGAGATCGTCAACACCGCGAAGCGGACCGGCGCACGCGTGCGGGGGCCGATCCCGCTGCCGACGCAGATCGAGAAGTTCACGGTCAACCGCTCGCCGCACATCGACAAGAAGTCGCGCGAGCAGTTCGAGATCCGCACCCACAAGCGGCTCCTCGACATCGTCGACCCGACCCCGCAGACGGTGGACGCGCTGATGAAGCTCGACCTCGCCGCCGGTGTCGACGTCGAGATCAAGCTCTGAGGTTTTCACGGGTAAGGGACCTCTCCGAACGATGGATGTCCCTGGTTAGGAGAAGAAGCGAATGCGATCCGGTCTGATCGCGCAGAAGGTCGGCATGACCCGCGTCTTCACGGACGAGGGCGAGCACGTGCCGGTCACTGTGCTGAAGGTCGACGGCTGCCAGGTCGTCGCCGTGCGCACCGAAGAGACGGACGGCTACACCGCGGTCCAGCTCGGTGCCGGCACCATCAAGGTGAAGAACGTCACGAAGCCGCTGCGCGGCCACTTCGCCAAGGCGAAGGTCGAGCCCAAGCGCAAGCTCGCCGAGTTCCGCGTCGACGCCGACGCGCTGATCGAGGTCGGGGCCGAGCTGTCGGCCGCCCACTTCGTGCCCGGCCAGTTCGTCGACGTCACCGGCACCTCCATCGGCAAGGGCTACGCCGGTGCGATGAAGCGCTGGAACTTCGGCGGTCTGCGAGCCACCCACGGCGTCTCGGTGTCGCACCGTTCGCACGGTTCGACCGGCAACCGCCAGGACCCCGGCAAGGTCTTCAAGAACAAGAAGATGGCCGGCCATCTCGGCGACGAGCGGGTGACCGTTCAGAACCTCAAGGTGGTCTCGGTGGACGAGGAGCGCGGCCTCATCTTCCTCAAGGGCGCCGTCCCCGGCGCCGAGGGCGGCTGGCTGCGCGTGCGCGACGCCGTCAAGAAGAAGCAGCCGGACGGCCTGCCGTTCCCGGCCGCGGTCAAGGCTGCGCCGGCCGGCGCGGGTGGGGGTGAGGCTCCGGCCTCCGAGGCTCCCGCCGAGTCGCAGGAGTGAGTGCCATGAAGGCCACCATCAAGAACCTGAACAACGAGGACGTGGGCGAGATCGAGCTCGCCGACGCCGTCTTCGGTCTGCCGGTCCGCACCGACCTGCTGCACCGCATGGTCAACTGGCAGCTGGCCAAGCGCCGCGCCGGGACGCACAAGACCAAGGGCATCAGCGACATCAGCGGCACCACCAAGAAGCCGTACCGCCAGAAGGGCACCGGCCGGGCCCGCCAGGGTTCGACCCGCTCGCCGCAGTTCCGCGGCGGCGCCACCATCTTCGGCCCGGTCGTCCGCTCCCACGAGCACGACCTGACCAAGAAGGTCCGCAAGCTGGCGCTCAAGACCGCGCTCTCCGCCAAGGCCGCCGACGGCAAGCTCATCGTGCTCGACGACGCCACCGCCGAGACGCACAAGACGAAGGAGCTGGCGGCGCGCCTCGCGACGCTCGGCCTCAACTCCGCCCTGATCATCGGCGGCGCCAACCTCGACGAGAACTTCGTCAAGGCGTCGCGCAACATCCCGCTGGTCGACGTGCTGCCGGAGCAGGGCGCCAACGTCTACGACATTCTGCGCCGCGACACGCTGGTCCTCACCCGCAACGCGGTCGAGCAACTGGAGGCTCGTCTGAAATGAGCAAGCAGTCGAAACCTGCGGTGAGCCGCGAGCGGATGTACGACCTGATCCTCGCCCCGGTGATCACCGAGAAGTCGACGCTGGGGTCGGAGCACAACAAGGTGACGTTCCGGGTGCCGCTCAGCGCGACGAAGCCGGAGATCAAGGCGGCGGTCGAGGGCCTGTTCAATGTCCAGGTGAAGGCGGTCAACACGCTGATCACCAAGGGCAAGACGAAGCGGTTCCGCGGCACCATCGGCCGCCGCTCCGACGTCAAGAAGGCGGTCGTGACGCTCGTCGAGGGTCACAAGATCGACGTGACGACCGGCATCTGAGCGGGAGTGAGATCCGATGGCATTGAAGCAATACCGACCGATCACTCCCTCGCTGCGCGAGCTGGTGATCGTTGACCGCTCCGAGCTGTGGAAGGGCAAGCCGGTCAAGGCGCTGACCCAGGGCCTGACGAAGTCCGGCGGCCGCAACAACACCGGCCGCATCACGGCGCGGCGCATGGGCGGCGGCCACAAGCGCGTCTACCGCCTGGTGGACTTCAAGCGGCGCAAGTTCGACGTCCCGGCGACCGTCGAGCGGATGGAGTACGACCCCAACCGCACCGCCTTCATCGCGCTGATCAAGTACCAGGACGGCACGCTCTCCTACATCCTGGCGCCGCAGCGCCTGAAGGTGGGCGACCCCGTGGTGTCGGGCGAGCGCGTCGACGTGAAGCCCGGCAACGCCATGCCGCTGAAGAACATCCCGGTCGGCACCGTGGTGCACAACGTCGAGCTGAAGCCCGGCAAGGGCGGCCAGCTGGCGCGCGCCGCCGGCACCTATCTGCAGCTGGTCGGCCGCGACAGCGGCTACGCCCAGCTGAAGCTGCCGTCCGGCGAGTTGCGCATGGTGCGCGGCGAGTGCATGGCCACCATCGGTGCCGTGTCCAACCCCGACCAGCTCAACATCAATCTGGGCAAGGCGGGGCGCTCCCGCTGGCTGGGCAAGCGCCCGGCGGTCCGCGGCGTGGTGATGAACCCGATCGACCACCCGCACGGCGGCGGCGAGGGTCGCACCTCGGGCGGCCGCCACCCGGTGACGCCGTGGGGCAAGCCGACCAAGGGCAAGAAGACGCGGAACAACAAGAAGACGGACGCGCTCATCCTGCGCCGTCGCTCGAAGTAAGGAGGTCGAACCGTGGCGCGCTCCGTATGGAAAGGCCCGTTCGTCGATGGCTTTCTTCTGAAGAAGGCCGACAAGTCGCGGGCCAGCGGCCGCAACGAGATCATCAAGATCTGGTCGCGGCGTTCGACCATCCTGCCGCAGTTCGTGGGTCTCACGTTCGGCGTCTACAATGGGCACAAGTTCCTGCCGGTGCTGGTGACCGAACACATGATCGGCCACAAGTTCGGCGAGTTCGCTCCGACGCGCACCTTCTACGGGCACGCGGCGGACAAGAAGGCGAAGAGGAAGTAAGCCATGGGCAAGGCCGCCAATCCCAGCCGTATCGCTGAGAACGAGGCGCAGGCGTCGGTCAAGATGATCCGCACCAGCCCGCGCAAGCTGAACCTCGTCGCCCAGCTCATCCGCAACATGGACGCGGCGTCGGCCGTGGCCGAGCTGACCTTCTGCAAGCGCCGGGTCGCCGGCGACGTCAAGAAGGTCCTGCAGGCCGCGATCGCCAACGCCGAGAACAACCACCAGCTCGACGTCGACCGGCTCTACGTGGCCTCCGCGACGGTCGGCCGGGCGCTGGTGATGAAGCGCTTCCACGCCCGCGCCCGTGGCCGCGGCGCGCGCATCGAGAAGCCGTTCTCCAACCTGACGATCGTCGTGCGCGAGCGCGCCGAAGCCGCTGAGGGGGCCGAGTAACATGGGTCAGAAAGTCAATCCCATCGGGCTGCGGGTCGGCATCAACCGCACCTGGGACAGCCGCTGGTTCGCCGGTCGCGACTACTCCAGCCTGCTGCACCAGGACCTGAAGCTGCGCGACTTCCTGCAGGAGCGCCTCAAGCAGGCGGGCTGCTCCCGCGTCGTCATCGAGCGTCCGGCCAAGAAGGCCCGCGTCACCGTCCACACCGCCCGTCCGGGCGTGGTGATCGGCAAGAAGGGCGCGGACATCGAGAAGCTGCGCGGCGAGCTGGCCAAGATGACCGGCTCGGAGGTGAGCCTGAACATCGTCGAGATCCGCAAGCCGGAGATCGACGCCCGCCTCATCGCCGAGAACATCGCCAGCCAGCTCGAGCGTCGCGTCGCCTTCCGCCGGGCCATGAAGCGGGCCGTGCAGTCGGCCATGCGCCTCGGCGCCCAGGGCATCCGCATCAATTGCTCCGGCCGCCTCGGCGGCGCCGAGATCGCGCGTCTGGAGTGGTACCGCGAAGGCCGCGTGCCGCTGCACACCCTGCGCGCCGACATCGACTACGGCACCGCGACGGCCAAGACCACCTACGGCACCTGCGGCGTCAAGGTGTGGGTGTTCAAGGGCGAGATCATGGCGCACGACCCGATGGCCCAGGACAAGCGCATGGCCGGCGAGGCCGTGGCGACCGACGGCGAGCCCCGCCGCGACCGCCGCGACCGTGACGGCGAGCGCCGTGACCGCCGCGGCCCTCGCGGCGACCGGGGCGACCGGGGCGGCGATCGGGGCGACCACCGTGGCGACCGGAGCGAAGCCTCCGAGCGCGGCGCCAGCGAGTAAGGGGACCGAGCGATGCTTTCTCCCAAGCGTACGAAGTACCGCAAGGCCCACAAGGGCCGCATCCACGGCAACGCCAAGGGCGGTACGGCGCTCAACTTCGGGGCCTTCGGCCTGAAGGCCCTGGAGCCCGAGCGCATCACGGCGCGGCAGATCGAGGCGGCCCGCCGCACGATCACCCGCCACATCAAGCGCCAGGGGCGCGTGTGGATCCGCGTGTTCCCGGACGTCCCGGTGTCGACCAAGCCCGCCGAGGTGCGCATGGGCTCCGGCAAGGGCTCGCCCGAGTACTGGGCGGCCCGCGTGAAGCCCGGCCGCATCCTGTTCGAGCTGGACGGCGTGCCGGCCGACCTGGCGAAGCGCGCATTCGAGCTGGCGGCTGCCAAGCTGCCGATCAAGACCAAGTTCGTGACTCGCCTCGGCGAGGAGGTGGCGGCATGAAGGCCGAAGACATCCGGGCCAAGAGCGACGACGAGCTGAACGATCAGCTCCTCCAGCTCAAGAAGGAGCAGTTCAACCTGCGCTTCCAGCGCGCCTCGGGGCAGCTGGAGAACACCGCGCGGGTTGGCGTCGTGCGTCGCGACATCGCCCGCATCAAGACCATCCTCGGCGAGCGCCAGCGCTCCGCCGCGGCCGCGAAGTAAGGAGGGCCTCCCATGCCTCGCCGCGTCATGCATGGCACGGTGGTCAGCGACAAGGGCGACAAGACCGTCGTCGTGCTCGTCGAACGCCGCGTGATGCACCCCGTCTACAAGAAGTTCATCCGTCTCTCGAAGAAGTACGCCGCCCACGACGAGAACAACCAGTTCAAGATCGGGGACATGGTCGAGATCGTCGAGTGCCGTCCGATTTCCAAACGGAAACGCTGGATGGTGGTGACGGAGTCCGCCGCCGCCAGCGGCGCCGCCTGATTGAGAAAGGTGTGATCCTATGATCCAGATGCAAACCAACCTGGAAGTCGCCGACAACAGCGGGGCGCGCCGGGTGCAGTGCATCAAGGTGCTTGGCGGCTCCAAGCGGAAGGTCGCGACCGTCGGCGACGTCATCGTCGTGTCGGTCAAGGAGGCCATTCCGAAGGGCCGCGTGAAGAAGGGCGACGTGCACCGCGCCGTCATCGTCCGCACCGCCAAGGAGCTGCGCCGTGACGACGGCTCCGCCATCCGCTTCGACCGCAACGCCGCCGTTCTGATCAACAAGCAGAACGAGCCGATCGGCACCCGCATCTTCGGGCCGGTCACCCGCGAGCTGCGCGCCCGGAAGTTCATGAAGATCATCTCGCTGGCGCCGGAGGTGCTGTGATGGCCGCGAAGATCAAGACCAAGGATCGCGTCGTCGTCCTGACCGGCCGCGACAAGGGCAAGACGGGCGAGGTCGTCAAGGTTCTCCCCAAGGAGAACCGGGTGATCGTCCAGGGCGTCAACGTGGTGAAGAAGCACGTCCGCCCCAGCGCCCGCTCGGAGGGCGGCATCGTCGAGATCGAAGCGCCGATCGACGCCTCCAACGTCGCCCACATCGACCCGAAGGACCAGAAGCCGACCCGCGTCGGCTTCAAGGTCCTGGAGGATGGCCGCAAGGTGCGTGTCGCCAAGCGGTCCGGCGAGATCATCGACCTGTGAGGGCCGGACCATGGCTGCACGACTGAAAGAGATCTACGACAGCAAGATCCGCGCCGCCCTGAAGAGCGAGTTCGGCTACACGAACGACCTCCAGGTGCCGCGGATCGAGAAGGTCGTCATCAACATGGGCGTCGGCGAGGCCGTCGGCGACTCCAAGAAGATTCAGATGGCCGTCGGCGAGCTGCAGGCGATCACCGGCCAGAAGCCGGTGGTGACCAAGGCCCGCAAGTCCATCGCCCAGTTCAAGCTGCGCGAGGGCATGTCGGTCGGCTGCAAGGTCACGCTGCGGCGCGACCGCATGTACGAGTTCCTGGACCGCCTGATCACCATTGCCCTGCCGCGCGTGCGCGACTTCCGCGGCGTGCCGGGCAATTCCTTCGACGGCCGCGGCAACTACGCCATGGGCGTCAAGGAGCAGATCATCTTCCCCGAGATCGACTACGACAAGATCGACCAGATCCGCGGGATGGACATCATCATCGTCACCACGGCGAAGACCGACAAGGAAGCCAAGGCGCTTCTCAAGGGCTTCGACATGCCGTTCGTGAGCTGATACCAGGAGCACGTACCATGGCGAAGACCAGCGCCGTCGAAAAGAACAAGCGCCGCATGAAGTTGGCCAAGCAGTACGCCGACCGGCGTGCCCGCCTGAAGGCCATCGCGAAGGACCCGTCCGTGTCGCCGGAGGACCAGTTCGCCGCGCGCCTCAAGCTCGCCGAGCTGCCGCGCAACTCGTCGAAGGTGCGCATCCGCAACCGGTGTGAGATGACCGGGCGCCCGCGCGCTTTCTACCGCAAGTTCAAGCTGTCGCGCATCGCGCTGCGGGACCTGGCCTCGACCGGCCAGATCCCCGGCATGGTGAAGTCGAGCTGGTAAGGAGGCCGCACGATGGCTCTGAGCGATCCCCTCGGCGATATGCTGACCCGCATCCGCAACGGACAGCGCGCCCGCATGTCCTCCGTGGAAAGCCCGGCTTCCAAGCTCCGCAGCAACGTGCTGGAGGTGCTGAAGCGCGAGGGTTACATCCGTGGCTACAGCCAGGAACAGGTTCGTCCCGGCGTCGCCAACCTGAAGATCGAGCTGAAGTATCACGAAGGCGAGCCGGTCATTAAGCAGATCGCCCGCGTGTCGAAGCCCGGTCGCCGCGTCTACTCGAAGATCGCCGATCTGCCCAAGGTCTACAGCGGCCTGGGCATCTCGATCCTGTCGACGCCGCGCGGTGTCATGTCGGACAACGAGGCCCGCGCCGCCAATGTCGGCGGCGAAGTCCTCTGCCGCGTGTTCTAAGGAGGCGGCCATGTCGCGAATTGGCAAACACCCCGTGTCGGTCCCGGCCGGCGTCGACGTCCAGGTGCAGGGGCAGACCGTCTCGGCCAAGGGCAAGCTGGGCGCGCTCAGCACGACCCTGATCGACGACGTCGTGCCGAAGCTCGAGGACGGCAAGATCAGCGTCACCCCGCGCAACGACTCCAAGCGCGCGCGCACCATGTGGGCCACCGCCCGCACGCTCGTGAACAACATGGTGGTCGGCGTCTCGCAGGGTTACACGATCAACCTCGAGATCAACGGCGTCGGCTACCGCGCCGCCGTGCAGGGCAAGGAGCTGGTGATGCAGCTCGGCTTCTCGCACGACGTGAAGTACCCGATCCCCGAGGGCATCACGATCAAGTGCGACAAGCCGACCTCCATTTCGGTGAGCGGCTTCGAGAAGCAGAAGGTCGGTCAGGTGGCCGCGGAGATCCGCGGCTGGAAGAAGCCGGAGCCCTACAAGGGCAAGGGCATCAAGTACACCACCGAGACCATCCTGCGCAAGGAAGGCAAGAAGAAGTAGGCCCGCCATGCTGAAGCCCAAGCACATGGAACTGCGCCGCAAGCAGCGCGTGCGCATTCAGATCGCGAAGAAGGCCGGCGGGCGGGTGCGTCTGTCGGTCCATCGCACCAACCTGCACATCTACGCCCAGCTCATCGACGACGCCGCGGGCAGGACGCTTGCGGCCGCCTCGTCGACCGAGAAGGACGTCCGCGGCGAGATCAAGCACGGCGGCAACGTCGAGGCGGCCAAGCGCATCGGCGCCCTGATCGCCGAGCGCGCCAAGGCGGCGGGTGTCACCGAGGTCGTCTTCGACCGCGGCGGCTATCTCTATCATGGTCGGGTCAAGGCCCTGGCCGAAGCTGCCCGCGAGGGCGGGCTTTCGTTCTAAGGAGACCCTGACATGGCACGTGAACGAGGCGATCGGGGCGGCCGCGACCGGCAGCCGCGCGAGCGCGATCGGGAAGAGAGCGAGCTGGTCGAGAAGCTCGTCGGCATCAACCGCGTGGCCAAGGTGGTCAAGGGCGGCCGGCGCTTCGGCTTCGCCGCCCTGGTCGTCGTCGGCGACGGCAAGGGCCGCGTCGGCTACGGCTCGGGCAAGGCCCGAGAGGTGCCGGAGGCGATCCGCAAGGCCACCGACCAGGCCAAGCGCGGCATGATCCGCGTGCCGCTGCGCGAGGGTCGCACCCTGCACCACGACGTCAACGGCCATTTCGGGGCCGGACGCGTCGTGCTGCGGGCCGCCCCGGCGGGTTCCGGCATCATCGCCGGCGGCCCGATGCGCGCGATCTTCGAGGCGCTCGGCGTGGCGGACGTGGTGACGAAGTCGATCGGCACCTCGAACCCCCACAACATGATCAAGGCGACCTTCGACGCCCTGACCAAGGTGGTCAGCCCGCGCGCCGTCGCCGCCCGTCGTGGCCGCCGCGTCAGCGACATCCTCGGCCGCCGGGAGACCGGTGCCGCCGAGGCGAAGGAGGCGTGATATGGCCGACAAGAAGACTGTCGTAGTCACCCAGATCCACAGCCCGATCGGCCGCCGCGGCGACCAGCGGGCGACTTTGGTCGGCCTGGGCCTGAACAAGCTGCACCGCACGCGCGAACTGGAGGACACTCCGGCCGTGCGCGGCATGATCGCCAAGGTGCAGCACCTGGTCCGCGTCGAGAACGAGGGCTGATGCCATGACCAAGCTGAACGAGCTCCGGGACAACGCCGGTGCGCGCAAGGCCCGCATGCGGGTCGGCCGCGGCATCGGCTCCGGCAAGGGCAAGACCGGCGGCCGCGGCGTGAAGGGTCAGACCTCGCGCACCGGCGTCGCCATCAACGGCTTCGAGGGCGGCCAGATGCCCCTGCACCGGCGTCTGCCGAAGCGGGGCTTCACCAACCTCTTCGCCAAGGAGTACTCGGTCGTCAACCTGGGCCTGGTCCAGAAGGCGATCGACGCCGGCAAGCTGGATGCCGGGCAGACCGTCGACGCGGCGGCCCTGCAGGCCGCCGGCCTGGTGGGCAAGCTGAAGAAGGACGGCGTCCGTCTCCTCGGCCGGGGCGAGCTGACGGCCAAGGCGTCCTTCACGGTGGCCGGCGCGTCCAAGTCGGCGATCGAGGCGGTCGAGAAGGCCGGCGGCAGCGTGACGGTCACGCAGCCCGCCGCCGAAGCCGCCGAGTGAGCCGGGGGGCCCGCCCCCGGGCGGGCGCCGCTGGTGACGGAAAAAGATAGGCGTTGACGCGAGGGCGGCCTGCGGTGCAGGACCGCCCCGCACGCACGTTTGCACCCACGCTAGTTTCCACCGGGGGACGACAAGCCATGGCATCAGCGGCCGAACAGCTCGCCGCGAACATCAACTTCGGCGCGTTCGCGAAGGCGACCGAGCTGAAGAAGCGCATCTGGTTCACCCTGGGTGCCTTGATCATCTACCGGCTGGGCACCTACATCCCGCTTCCCGGCATCGACCCCCAGATCCTGCAGGACATCTTCCGCCAGCAGGGCGGGGGCATCATGGGCATGTTCGACATGCTCGCCGGCGGCGCGTTGAGCCGCATGACGATCTTCGCGCTCAACATCATGCCGTACATCTCGGCATCGATCATCGTCCAGCTCCTGACCGCCGTCTCGCCGCAGCTCGAGGCGCTGAAGAAGGAGGGCGAGGCGGGCCGCAAGAAGCTCAACCAGTACACCCGCTACGGCACGGTGCTGCTGGCGACGGTGCAGGCCTACGGGCTGGCCGTCGGCATGGAGGCGATGACCAGCTCCACCGGCTCGGCGGTCGGCGATCCCGGCCTGTTCTTCCGCGTGACCACGGTCATCACGCTGGTCGGCGGCACGCTGTTCCTGATGTGGCTGGGCGAGCAGATCACCGCCCGCGGCATCGGCAACGGCATCTCCCTCATCATCTTCGCCGGCATCGTCGCCGAGCTGCCGCGGGCCCTGGTCGGCACCCTGGAGCTCGGGCGCACCGGCGCCATCTCGACCGTCTTCATCATCTTCCTCCTGCTGATGGCGGTCGGCGTCGTGTTCTTCATCGTCTTCATGGAGCGCGCGCAGCGGCGCCTGCTGGTGCAGTATCCCAAGCGCCAGGTGGGCAACCGCATGTTCGGCGGCGAATCGACCCACCTGCCGCTCAAGCTCAACACCTCGGGCGTGATTCCGCCGATCTTCGCGTCGTCGCTGCTGCTGCTGCCGCTGACGGCGATCGGCTTCGCCGGCGGTGACGGGCCGGAATGGCTGCAGGCGGCGTCGCGCTACCTGGCGCACGGCACGCTGCTCTACATGGTGCTGTACGCCGCGCTCATCGTCTTCTTCTGCTTCTTCTACACCGCCATCGTCTTCAATCCCGCGGAGACGGCGGAAAACCTCCGCAAGTACGGCGGCTTCATTCCCGGCATCCGGCCGGGAAAGAACACCGCCGACCATCTGGACTACGTGCTCACGCGCCTCACGGTGCTGGGTTCGGCCTACCTGGTGGTGGTCTGCCTGCTGCCGGAGTTTCTGATTGCGCAGCACGCGGTTCCGTTCTATTTCGGCGGCACCAGCCTGCTCATCGTGGTGACGGTGACGATGGACACGGTGGCGCAGATCCACTCCCATCTCCTGGCGCACCAGTATGAGGGGCTGATCAAGAAAGCGAAGCTGCGGGGGAAAAAATGAATCTGATCCTGCTCGGTCCGCCGGGCGCCGGGAAGGGGACCCAGGCGCGCCGTCTCGAGGACACGCGCGGTCTCGTCCAACTCTCCACCGGCGACATGCTGCGCGCCCTGGTGGCGGAGGGGGGTCCGTTGGGCCAGCAGGCCAAGGACATCATGGCGGCGGGCAAGCTGATGCCGGACGACCTGATGGTGCAGATGATCGGCGAGCGCATCGAGAAGCCGGACGTCAAGAACGGCTTCATCCTCGACGGTTTCCCGCGCACCGTGGCGCAGGCCGAGGCGCTCGACCGCATGCTGGCGGAAAAGGGGCTGCGGCTCGACCATGTCATCGAGATGAAGGTGGACGACGGGGCCCTGGTGGAGCGCATCACCGGCCGCTACACCTGCGCCAAGTGCGGCAAGGGCTATCACGACGTGTTCGAGAAGCCCAAGGTCGACGGCGTGTGCGACGTCTGCGGCTCGACCGAGTTCAAGCGGCGGGCCGACGACAACGCCGAGACGGTGACGACCCGGCTGGAGCAGTATCACGCGCAGACCGCGCCGATCCTGCCCTACTACCGGAGCCGCGACGTGCTGAAGACGGTGGACGGCATGGCCGACATCGACGAGGTGACGCGGCAGATCGAGGCGATCATCGCCTGAGGGCGGCGGTCGCGCGGGTTGACAGGAGGGCGTGTTGTTCTATACTGCGCGCCCTCGGTGCCCGAAGGGACCGAACGGAATTCTGCGTCCCGATTCAGTTCGCCTGAGTCGGGCGCTTGTGCATCGCAGACTATGGCCCTTCGGGCCTTGTAGCTTATCGAGGAGAGCAGGCGTGGCGCGTATTGCTGGCGTCAACATCCCCGCGGCCAAGCGCGTGGAGATCGGGTTGACCTACATCCACGGCATTGGCCCGGCCAAGGCCAAGGAGATCTGCGAGAAGCTGAGCATTCCGGCCGAGCGCCGGGTGAATCAGCTGACCGACGACGAGGTGCTCCGCATCCGTGAGACCATCGACGGCGGCTACCGGGTCGAAGGCGACCTGCGTCGCGAAGTCGCCATGAACATCAAGCGCCTGATGGACCTGGGCTGCTACCGCGGCCTGCGTCACCGCAAGGGCCTGCCGGTCCACGGTCAGCGCACCCACACCAACGCCCGCACCCGCAAGGGTCCCGCGAAGCCGATCGCCGGCAAGAAGAAGTAAATCAGAGGACTACCTTCAATGGCAAAGCCGTCCGCTGCCGCGCAGCGCCTGCGCCGTCGTGAGCGCAAGAACATCACCGCCGGTGTCGCGCACGTCAACGCGTCCTTCAACAACACCATGATCACCATCACCGACGCGCAGGGGAACACCATCTCCTGGTCGTCGTCGGGCACGATGGGCTTCAAGGGCTCGCGCAAGTCGACCCCCTACGCCGCCCAGGTGGCCGCCGAGGATGCCGGCCGCAAGGCGCAGGAGCACGGCATGAAGACCCTCGAGGTCGAGGTGAAGGGCCCGGGTTCGGGGCGCGAATCGGCGCTGCGCGCGCTGCAGTCGATCGGCTTCACCATCACCTCGATCCGCGACGTGACGCCGATTCCGCACAACGGCGTCCGCCCGCCGAAGAAGCGCCGCGTCTGATCCGCGGCGTCACCGGTCCTGCGGGAGGCTTTCCGTTCCGGGGCACGCGGCCGTCCGCCATCGCGGCCGCGTCGGAATTGGAACGGTCGGGCACCCGCTGGCTCGCTCAGACCCGATGGCATGAGGTCCACCCGTGCTTCAGAAGAACTGGCAAGAGCTGATCAAGCCCAGCAAGCTCGACGTGCAGCTGGGCGATGACGCCGACCGCGTCGCCACCATCGTCGCCGAACCGCTCGAGCGGGGCTTCGGCCTGACCCTCGGCAACGCGCTCCGCCGCGTCCTGCTGTCGTCGCTGCAGGGTGCCGCGGTCACCGCCATCCACATCGACGGCGTGCTGCACGAGTTCTCGTCGATCCCCGGCGTGCGCGAGGACGTGACCGACATCGTCCTCAACATCAAGTCGATGGGCCTGCGCATGGGCGGCGACGGGCCGAAGCGCATGCGCCTGCGGGCCGAGGGGCCGGGCGAGGTGCGGGCCGGCATGATCGAGACCGGCGCCGACATCACCGTGATGGACCCGGACCTGGTGATCTGCACGCTGGACGCCGGCGCGCGGCTCAACATGGAGCTGACGGTCGAGACCGGCAAGGGCTACGTCCCGGCCAGCCAGAACCGCCCGGAGGACGCGCCGATCGGCCTGATCCCGGTGGACGCCCTGTTCTCGCCGGTGCGCAAGGTCTCCTACAAGGTGGACAACGCCCGTGTCGGCCAGGTCACCGACTACGACCGGCTGTCCATGGTGGTCGAGACGAACGGCGCGGTGAAGCCGGACGACGCGGTGGCGCTGGCCGCCCGCATCCTGCAGGACCAGCTGCAGCTCTTCATCAACTTCGAGGAGCCGACGGCCGCCGTCCACGAGGAGAAGCACGAGGAGGTTCCGTTCAACAAGAACCTCCTGCGCAAGGTCGACGAGTTGGAGCTGTCGGTCCGTTCGGCCAACTGCCTCAAGAACGACAACATCGTCTACATCGGCGATCTCGTGCAGAAGACCGAGGCGGAGATGCTCCGGACCCCGAACTTCGGCCGCAAGTCGCTGAACGAAATCAAGGAAGTGCTCGCCCAGATGGGCCTCCATCTCGGCATGGAGATCCCGAACTGGCCGCCCGAGAACATCGAGGAACTGGCCAAGCGTCTGGAAGAGCCGTACTGAGCGTCATGACGGGCTCCCGCACCGCGGGGGCCCGTCCCTTTCCGGGTCGTCGCGACCCGACCCGCGCCGTGCCGGCCCGTTCCGGGCGGCGGGGGACCACCATCGGCTCCCCCCTGGGGGGCCAAGCCATGTAAGGAGGATCAGCCATGCGTCACGGCATGTCCGGACGGAAGCTCAGCAAGACCACCAGCCACCGCAAGGCCATGTTTTCCAACATGGCCAACGCGCTGATCAAGCACGAGCAGATCAAGACGACCCTGCCCAAGGCCAAGGAGATGCGGCCGATCATCGACCGCCTCATCACGCTGGGCAAGAAGGGCGGCCTCGCCAACCGGCGCCTCGCCTTCGCCCAGCTGCGCGACGACGCCATGGTGTCCAAGCTGTTCTCCACCCTGGCCGATCGCTACAAGGAGCGGCAGGGCGGTTACAGCCGAGTCGTCAAGGCGGGCTTCCGCTACGGCGACGCCGCGCCGATGGCGATCATCGAGCTGGTGGACCGCGATCCCGAGGCCAAGGGCCAGGATTCCGGTCCGGTCCAGGCCAGCGAGGAGGCCGAGGCCGAGGCGTGAGCCGGCGGTTTCGGTTGTTTTCCCAGAGCGTCGCGCGGTAGGGTCCGCGCCAGACCCCTCCCTCCGGGCCGGCCCCCGGGGGGAGGGCTTCTGTTAGGAGCGGGCGGACCGACGGGATGCTGAGACCGCTGTACAATTGGATCCTGCGGGCCGCCTCCCGCAAGGATGCCGTTTGGTGGATGGCGGGCGTTTCCTTCGCCGAAAGCTCCTTCTTCCCGCTGCCGCCGGACGTCATGCTCGTGCCGATGTGCCTGGCCGAGCCGAAGAAGCTGTGGTGGTACACCAACGTCTGTGCCGTGGCGTCGCTGCTCGGCGGGCTCGTCGGCTACGCCATCGGCTTCTATCTCTTCGAGAGCGTCGGGCGCTGGATCTTCGACCTGTACGACCTGTGGGCGTCGTACCACTCCTTCAGCGAGTCGTTCAACGCGCTGGGGCCGTGGTTCCTGATCCTCAAGGGGATCACGCCGATCCCCTACAAGCTGCTGGCCATCATGGCCGGCATCGCCCAGATGGACCTGCTGGTCTTCGTGCTGTGCTCCGTCGTGGCGCGCTTCTCCCGCTATTACCTCATCGCGGTCCTGCTGCACTTCTACGGGCCGCAGGTGCAGCAGATCATCGAGAAGCGGCTGATGCTGGTCACCACGCTGGTGCTGGTGATCGTCGTCGGCGGCCTGCTCAGCTTCAAGTTCGTCTAGGACTGGATCGCTCCGGGTGGAATCACCTGGGGCGTGGATCCTGCTCTAGCCGCCGCCGCGCTCAGCGCGGCACTCCCTGGTCCTGGCGGTCGCGCTCGGCCGGCGTCATGTGGCGGCGGTCGCGCCGTTCGCGCACGACGATGACGGCGATGGCGGCGGCGATCAGCACGCCGCCGAGAATCGGCAGGACCATCTCCAGGCCGGAGACGCCCGGTGCCGCCACCATGCGCAGGGCCAGGACGGCCAGTCCGGCCAGCAGAAGGCCGACGAAGAGGACGGTGGTGCCGCGCCGCCGCGGCGGTCGGTCGTTCGGCTGTGGGCTCATTTGCGGCGTTCCCTTTCGCAAGGTCTTCCCGTCATATTGGGGTGACGGGCGCGGGAAGCAGGGGGGTGTGACGATCCGCGCATAGCACCGCGCCGCCCCCAAGAACAAGGAAACAGGAGTCCAGATGTTCCGTCGGCTTGCCGTGATCGTCGTGACGGCCGTGACTTTGGCCGCGTGCTCTTCGCCTTCGGGCGCGCCGTCCTCGGCGCCGTCGGCCACGCCGGGGCCCGGGCCCGCGGTGACCGGCAGCGCGCCGGCGACCCGCTCCGGGCCGGCGGCGGACCGCGTGGAAACGGGCGACCCCGCCGAACCGTCGCCCCTTCTCGACGCCGAGTCGCCGGCCGCGTCCTGCCCGGCGGCGTGCGAGCGCAGCTTCCGCATCTGCATGGACTCGGTGGCGGCGCGCCCCAGCGCCGGCACGACGGAGCAGTTCGGCATGTCCAGCACGCGGCCGTTCACCGCCACCGACGACTGCCAGTACGAGTTGGGCCGCTGTCTGCAGCGCTGCCCGACGTCGACGTCGCCCTGAGGCATGGCGATGGCCAGGCGCCGCGGCGCAGGGGAGGGGGGCGGGCTGTTCTCCGGCGCCGCCCCGCGTCCGCTCGCCGACCGTCTGCGTCCCAAGAGCCTCGACGAGGTGGTCGGCCAGGAGCATCTGCTGAACCCGGACGGGCCGATCGGGCGCATGGTGGCGGCGCACCGGCTGGCCTCGATGATCCTTTGGGGGCCGCCGGGCTGCGGCAAGACCACCATCGCCCGTCTGCTGGCGCAGACGACCGACCTGCACTTCGAACCGCTTTCCGCCGTGTTCTCCGGCGTCGCCGACCTGCGGCGGGTCTTCGAGGCGGCGCGGGAGCGGCGGGTGACGGGGCAGGGAACCCTGCTGTTCATCGACGAGATCCACCGCTTCAACCGCTCGCAGCAGGACGGCTTCCTGCCCTATGTGGAGGACGGCACGGTGACGCTGGTGGGCGCCACCACCGAGAACCCGTCCTTCGAGCTCAACGCGGCGCTGCTGTCGCGCTGCCAGGTGTTCGTCCTGAACCGCCTCGACGAGGCGGCGCTCGACCGGCTGCTGCGCCGCGCCGAGGCGGAGGAGGGGCGGGCGCTGCCGGTCGACGCCGACGCCCGCGCCGCTCTCAAGGCGATGGCCGACGGCGACGGCCGCTTCTGCCTGAACCTGTGCGAGGAGCTCTTCGCGCTGCCAGAGGGCACGGCGCTCGACACGGCGGCGCTGACGGCGACGGTGCAGCGCCGCGCTCCGGTCTACGACAAGGCCCAGGAGGGGCACTACAACCTCATCAGCGCCCTGCACAAGTCGCTGCGCGGCTCCGACACCGACGCCGCCCTCTACTGGCTGGCGCGGATGCTGGCCGGCGGCGAGGATCCGCGCTACATCGCCCGCCGGCTGACCCGTTTCGCCGTCGAGGACATCGGCCTCGCCGACCCCGGCGCCCTGACGCAGGCCATCGCCGCCTGGGAGGCGTACGAGCGGCTGGGCAGCCCGGAGGGGGAACTGGCGATCGCCCAGCTCGTCGTCTATCTCGGCACCGCGCCCAAGTCGAACGCCGCCTACCTCGCCTACAAGGCGGCGACGCGCGCCGCCCGCGAGACGGGGTCGCTGATGCCGCCCAAGCACATCCTCAACGCCCCCACCCGGCTGATGAAGGAGATCGGTTACGGGGCCGGCTACGCGTACGACCACGACACGGCGGAGGGGTTCTCCGGCCAGAACTACTTCCCCGACGGGATGGAGCGGCGGGCCTTCTACCGGCCGGTCGAGCGCGGGTTCGAACGGGAGATCCGCAAGCGCCTCGACTATTGGGCGCGGCTGCGGGAACGGCGGCAGGCCGATGACGGGCCTTGAGCGGTTCGTCGCCATCGACTGGTCGGGCGCCAAGGGACGCAACTACGCCGGCATCGCCGTCGCCGAATGCCCGGCCGGCGCGGCGCCGCCGCGGCTGGTCCCGCCGCCCGGCGGCGGCCGGTGGTCGCGCAGCGCCGTTCACGACTGGCTGCTGGAGGGGCTGGGGCGGGAGCCGGCGCTCGTCGGCATCGACTGCGCCTTCTCGCTGCCCTTCGCGGTGGCGGGCCGCTACGGCGTCGGCGACGCCTTCGCCCTGTGGGACCGGGTGGAGGGCCTGACGGCCGAGCACCCCGACCTGCTGGGCGGCCCGTTCGCCGACCATCCCGACCACGCCGGCGACTTTTGGCGGTCCGGGCGCCAGCCGGCGTGGTACCGCGATCCCCACCGCCACACCGAACGGCAGTGCCGCGCCGACGGGCTGGGCAGTCCGCAGAGCCCCTACAAGCTGATCGGCTCCAAGCAGGTGGGGCGCGGCGCGCTCGCCGGCATGCGGCTGCTGCGCAGCCTGCGCGCCCGCGGCGGCGGCCGTGTCGCGGTCTGGCCGTTCGACGAGCCGGCGCCGGGACAGACGGTGATCGTCGAGATCTACCCGCGCCTGTTCCTGAAGCGCACCGGCTTCGGCCTGCGCAAGATCCGCGCGCCGCAGGACGTCGACACGGCGCTGGCGGCGCTCGGCTCCGCTCCGGCCGCCCTGGCGGGGGCGGTCAGCGACCACGACGCCGACGCGCTGGTGTCGGCGGCCGGGCTGCGGTGGCTCGCGGCACGGCCGCGGGCGTGGCGGCCGCCGATGATGGGCGAGGACGACCGCCGCCGCGAGGGCTGGATCTTCGGCGTCGGCGCCTGAGGGCGCCGGAGGGGCGTCGGCGCCTGAAGGCGCCGGAGGGGCGTCGGCGCCTGAGGGCGCCGGAGGAGGACGGAGGCGGTCAGCCGGCCATGGCGAGGATGTCCGCCGTCTCGGCGATGCCGGCGTATTCGCCGTCCAGGATCGCCAGGGACAGCGCGTGGACGTCCTCGGCGGGCCAGACCCTGCCGCGGCGGTCGGCCCGGGCGAACGTGAAGCAGGCGTCGGCGACCACCCAGGTCTCGAAGCCGAGGTTCCCGGCCATGCGCGCCGTCGCCTCGACGCTGTTCTCGGTGATGACGCCGGTGATCACCAGGGTGGCGACGCCGTTGGCCGTCAGCCAGGCGTCGAGACCGGTGCCGATGAAGGCGCTGTTGGTGGTCTTCGGGACGACCCGCTCGCCTGGGGCGGGCTCGGCCTCGGGCTTGAACGGGTGTCCGGGCGATCCCGTGTGGTAGGTCGATGCGGGGTTCGGCTCGTCGTGGCGGACATGGACGACCGGCCGGCCGCTGCGGCGCCACGCCGCCAGCAGGGCGGCGACGTTGGCCTCGGCCTGCGGGTTGTTGCGCGGGCCGTGCGCCGCCCACCGGGGATCGTCGATGGCGCGCTGGAGGTCGATCACGAGAAGGGCGGCGTTGGCGGGCAGGGCGGGCATGCGCGTGCGACTCCGTGGGGGAGGCGCCATGCTGGCAAAAGCCGCGGCGCGACGCCAGCCTTCACGGCCGCACCGGCGGTGCGAACGCCGGTGCGGCGCGTTGCGGCCGCTCGGCTGCGGGTTTCGCCGGCTTGAGGCTGCGGCTCCATTCGATCAGCCGGGCGAAGCCGAACATCGCGGCGACGCCGAGGCCGCCCGTCAGCACCTGCACGGCGAGGCGCTCGCCGGCCACCGTGTTGGCGATGTCGGCCAGCGGAGCCAGCACCACCCCGAGGCAGAAGATCTCCAGCGAATGCCGGCCGATGCGGCGCACCTCGGCGGCCAGCGGATGGTCGAGCCACGTCCCCTGCGGCACCAGCGCCGCGGCGCACAGCGCCAGCGCCAGGAAATGCAGGAGGCGCAGCGGATCGAGGTCGGTCTTGCTGACGGGGTAGATGAGGTCGGCGACGGCCGGCGGCACCAGCGCCTCGTGCAGGGCCGGCCAGCGCCAGGACAGGGCGAGCAGCCCGCCCAGCAGCAGGCAGCCCATGGCGCCGGCCAGCAGCGGGCCGGGCACCCGCGGCGCCGGCGCGGCGCGGCGCTCCAGGGCGATGGCGGCGCCCAGAACGAACAGGAACTGCCAGGCCAGGGGATTGAAGAACCAGGTTTCGCCGCGCGGGCCCGGGAAGTTCCAGTCGAACGCCAGGGCCGCCAGGTACAGCGCCGCCGATCCGGCCACCGCCCAGCCGCGCCAGCGCAGCAGCACCGGCAGCAGCGGCGCCAGCAGGGCGAGCAGGACGACGTACAGCGGCAGCGGGTCGAGGAGCCCCGGCTTGAAGCGCAGGGTCAGCGCGTCGACCAGCGCGCGCTGGGGATCGGCGACGAAGTAGCCGAGGTTGAGTTCTTCGATGAAGTCGCGGGTCTCGACCCGGGCGTTGGCGACGAAGACGACGCCCATCAGCACGATCATCAGGAAGATGTGTGCGACGTACAGGGTCCAGGTCCGCTTGAGGATGCGCACCGCCGCCGGCACGTAGCCGTCGCGCACCATGGCCCGGCCGTAAGCCAGGGCGGCGCTGTATCCGGCGAGGAAGACGAAGACCTCGGCCGCATCGCTGAGGCCGAAATTCCGCATCGACACCTGGCCCAGAATGCTGCCGGGCGTGTGGTCCCAGAAGATGAAAATCAGGGCAAGACCGCGATAGAAGTCGATCCGGCCGTCGCGTTCCGTCTGCATCGGGGCTTCCGCTCGTTGCCGCGCTTCTGCATTGCAGGCAGAGAAAGAACGGCCCCGCTTCTGACATGTTCCTTTGCGCTGCTGCAGGCGCGGCGGGGGGCGCGGTGTAACACCCCCGTGTCGCTCCTCCCCGAACGGGAGGGTGGCGTCAGCGTACGGCCGCGGTCTGCGCCCGGTCGGGGGTGGCGATCACGTCGGCCACGAACTCGGCGAGGCAGCGGTAGCTGGGGTCGCGCATGTGGTAGCCGTCCGGGCTGAGGATGGCGTCGGCGGTGAAGCGGCCGCTGTCGAGCCACCACTTCATGACGCTGTGGCGGTCGACCACCGGGACGCCCAGCTCCCGCCCCAGGGCCTGCACCGCGTCCACGTAGGCGGCGTAGGAGTCGACGTCGCGCTCGCCGGGAAAGTACTGCGGGTTCATCAGGATGAGGTCGGCGCCGGCGTCACGGGCCAGAGCGGCGCCGTCGCGCACGGCGGCGACGAAGGCGGGGAGCGGCACCCGCTGGAAACTGTCGTTGGTGCCCACCTGCCAGACCACCAGGTCCGGCTTGGCGGCGAGCACGTCGCGGTCGAAGCGCGCGAGATTGGCGCCGGCCGTCTCGCCGCCCACCCCCTTGTTGAGGACGGCGATGCGCGCCGCCTTGAGACGCTGGCCGAGCAGCGCCTCGAGCTGCGCCGGATAGGTCTTGGAGGGAGCCGAGGCGCCGACCCCCTCGGTGCTCGACGACCCCAGCGCCACCACGGTCAGCGGCCGGCCGGCGGCGAGCGCGTCGCGCGTGCGCGGCAGGTCCGCCGCGACGGGCCGGCCGCTCTCGGGCGGGAGCGGGCACAGCTCGGAGGCGGTCGCTCCCCCGGCCCACAGCAGCGCGATTGCCAGCACCCCGCCCAGCACCCGTCCGATCATGATTCCCTCCCGCTCGCGACGACGGCGGGAGTGTCGCGCGGTTATGGTTTATATTGTGTTAACCATGAGTGTCGCGCCGGCCCCGTCGAATCTCCTGGATTCGTCGGGGCCATGCTGGCAAACGACGCCGGCACCGCTGGTGTCGGCGCCCGCAGGGCGTCTACACTCGAACCCGGCCCGTCACGATCGGAGAGTCGTTCACCCGTGTCCGTCACCACCATTCCCGCCGCCGCGGACGGCGCCGCCGCCAGCGCCGTCGCCTCGGCCGGCCGCTGCGCGACGCTGGCGGCGGTCGGCCAGGGGCTCGGCACCGCCGCTCCCGTCGCGACGCCGACGGTCAGGGGGAGCGGCCGCTTCACCACCCTTCCCCCGTTCGCGCCCGACGTCGGCGTGCCGACCGGGCGCAGCGCCAATCTGGAGGCAGCCATGCATGTGCCGGGCCCGCTGGTTCTGACGATCGCCGGCCCGTTCGCCGGCCCATTCGCCGGCCCATTCGCCGGCATGGCGGCGGCGATGCGCGTCGCCGCCGGGACGGTCCTGTCGTGAGCGCGTCGACCGCCAACGCCGTGGAGACCCGCACGGTGACGGCGGACGAGGCCGACGTCCGCCTCGACCGCTGGTTCCGCCGCCACTTCCCCGACCTCACCCACGGCCACCTGCAGCGCCTGCTGCGCACCGGGCAGGTCCGGGTCGACGGCAAGCGGGCGGAGGCCAACACCCGGCTCGCCGCCGGCCAGAGCGTCCGCGTGCCGCCGCTGACCGTGCCCGGCGACGCCGCGGCGCGGCCCCGCCCCGCCGCCCCGGCGCTCGGCCGCGGAGAGGTGGAAGCCTTGCAGGCCCGCGTCCTCTACAAGGACGAGGACGTCATCGCCATCGACAAGCCGGCGGGGCTGGCGGTGCAGGGGGGGACCGGCACCTCCAAGCATCTCGACGCCATGCTCGATGCCCTGCGCTTCGGCGCGGCGGAGCGGCCGCGGCTGGTGCACCGGCTCGACAAGGACACCTCCGGCGTGCTGCTGCTGGCCCGCAGCGCCTTCGCCGCGTCCCGGCTGACCGAGATGTTCCGGGGCCGCGACGTGCGCAAGATCTACTGGGCGGCCACCGTCGGCGTGCCCAAGCCCTTCCAGGGCAAGATCGACCTGCCGCTCGCCAAGGAGGGCAGCGCGCGGGGCGAGCGGGTGGCCGCCGACGCCGAGGACGGCAAGCGCGCCGTCAGCCTGTACAGCGTCGTCGAGCATGCCGGCAAGAACGCGGCCTTCGTGGCGCTGTGGCCGCTGACCGGGCGCACCCACCAGCTGCGTGTGCACATGGCCGCCATCGGCACGCCGATCCTCGGCGACGGCAAGTACGGCGGCGCCGGCGCCTTCCTGCCCGGCGCCGAGGTGGCGAAGAAGCTGCATCTCCACGCCCGCCGCCTGATCCTGCCGCACCCCCGCGGCGGGCGCACCATCGACGTGACGGCGCCGCTCTGCGAGCACATGGCGGCGACCTGGCGCTATCTCGGCTTCAGCGCCAACCTGCGGGAGGACCCGTTCGCCGACTACGCGTGACCGGGCGCCGCCCCGAGGTCGCTCCCGGGGCGCCCGGCGCGGTCCCTCTTGCCGGTGTGGGCGGCGGGCGCCATCTGTGGTAATCCTGCGCCCCCGTCCCGTTCAAGCGCCGCCCGCCGATGGCCACCCCGCTCCGCCTCGCCCTGTTCGACTGCGATGGAACCCTCGTCGACAGCCAGCACCTGATCGTCGCCTCGATGGCCGCCGCGTGGCGGGCCCACGGGCTCGGCGATCCCGACCCGCGGGCCGTCCGCCGGATGGTCGGGCTGCCGCTGGCGCAGGCGATCGCCGTCCTGCTGCCCGACGTCGACGGGGCGCGGCACCAGGCGGTCGCCGACAGCTACCGCGACGCCTTCTTCGAGCTGCGCTCGGCGGCGGCTCCGGAGCCGCTCTTTCCCGGCATGCGCGAGGCGCTGGACGCGCTCGACGCGGCCGGCGTGCTGCTCGGGATCGCGACCGGCAAGTCGCGGCGCGGCCTGACGGCCGTGCTGGAGGCGCACGGGCTGACCAGCCGCTTCGTCACCCTGCAGACCGGCGACACCGGTCCCGGCAAGCCGCACCCCGACATGGTGCACCGCGCGCTCGCCGAGAGCGGCGCCGAGGCGGCGGCGACGGTGATGATCGGCGACACCACCTACGACATGCAGATGGCGCGCAGCGCCCGCATTGCCTCGGTGGGGGTGTCGTGGGGCTACCACGAGGTGCCGGAGCTGCGGGCGGCCGGCGCCGATCGCATCGTCGACGACGGCCATGCCGTCGCCGCGACGGTGCTGTCGCTGCTCGACGGCGGCACGGCGAGCTGAGGACCGGAGAGGATGAAGCGTTTCTACAAGAGCGTCGACGTGGCGTCGACCGACGAGGGATGGGAGGTGCGGCTGGACGGCCGTGCCGTGCGCAGCCCGGCCAAGGCCCGGCTCCTGTTCGCCGCGGAGCCGCTGGCCCGCGCCGTGGCAGCCGAGTGGGAGGCGCAGGGCGAACAGGTCGCCCCGCACACCATGCCGCTGATGCAGCTCGCCGCCACCGCGGTCGACGTGGTGGCTGACCGGCGCGAGGAGATCGTCGCCGGTGTCGCCAAATACGCCGAGACCGATCTCCTGTGCTACCGCGCCGAGCACCCGCGGGAGCTGATCGAGCGGCAGGCCCGCGTCTGGCAGCCTCTGCTGGACTGGGCGACCCTGCGCTACGACGCGCCGCTGCACGTCTGCGCCGGGCTGATGCCGCGTCCCCAGCCGGAGCCCGCGACGCGCGCCCTGCGCCACGCGGTGGCCGCCTACGACGACTGGGGCCTGTCGGCGCTCCAGTCGGCCACCTCGGCCTGCGGTTCGCTGGTGCTGGCGTTGGCGCTGATGGAGGAGCGGATCGATGCCGGCGAGGCCTTCGATGCCTCCCAGCTCGACGAGACCTACCAGATCGAGCAGTGGGGCGAAGATCCCGAGACGACCAGGCGCCGCGCCGCGCTGCGCACCGACATCGACGCGGCCCGCCGGTTCGCCGATCTGCTGCGCGGCTGATCCGGCGTCCGTTCGGGCGGGCCCCGGACAGGGGGGTGGCGGCAACGGCCACAAACGGCAACGCCCCCGCGGGAGACCCGCGGGGGCGCCGTCCGTCCGTCCCGTCCGACCGGACTGCTGGCCGGATTACTGACCCGACGCCGGCGGCATCGCGCCGGTGGCGCCCGGCGCCGCCGGGGCGGTCTGCTCGCGTTCCTCCATGCGGCGGTTCAGCGAGGTGGTGGTGTCCGAATACTCGAAGTCGGTCATCTCCTTGATCTGGTCCTGGGTGATGCCGCTGAGCTGGACCTGCTCCTCGGCCTCGTTCCAGGTGGCGGTGCTGAAGTCGACCGCGACCTCCTTCTCGCCGATGCCGAGGAAGCCGCCGGAGGAGATCACCAGCTGCTTGGCCTTGCCGGAGTCGTCGAGGATGACGTCCTCGACCTCGCCGAGGTCCTCGCCGTCGCTGCCGATCACGTCGGCGCCCAGCATCTTCTCGGCGCTCGCCATGTCGACGCCGGCCGACGCCGCGCTGTCGCCGGTGGTCGTCACCGCCGGGGTGTCGGTCGAGCCGGCGGGCGGCGTCATGGTGGCGGCCGGGGAGTCGGCCGGCGCCGTGACGTCGGAGCTGGTGTCGGCCGCGGTGTCGTCGTCGGTCTTCAGCCCGGTGTCGCCGGCGGCCGTGGAGTCGTCCGTCTTGACCTCCACGTCGGCGGCATCGTCCGACATCGCGCCCGTGGCGGAGTCGTCCGCCTTCATGTTCGTGTCGGACTGGGTGTCCATGATCTGCGGCTGAGCGGTGCTGTCCGCAGCGGCATTCGGCTCGACGCTCTGCGCGTAGGCCACGCCGGACATCAGCGCCAGCACGGAAACGGCCGTGATCAGTTCCCTCCGCATCGCAAACTCCTTTCGGTGTCCTTAAGCCTTGCCTGTGGCATGCCTAACAACACCGTTGGAGAGCGTTTCATTCACCACCCCGTCCGCCTCTTTTGGCGCACCACTTGTAGGCGAGGGCCAATACTCAATTTGCGGACCAGTCCGGCAGCTTGGGGACGACTGCGGTTCCCGCGGCCTCGAGCGGCTGCTGGTCTTGGGCCGCCCGCTCGACGTCTTCCAGGCGCAACAGCGCGAGCGCCCGCCCGCCGCGCCCGCTGCGGACCTCGCCGACCGTGCGGTCGCCCAGGGTCACCGGCGTGCCCGGTTCGGGCAGCGGTCCGTCGACCGTCACCGGCATGAGCCGCTTCTTGATCAGCGCGCGGTACCGCGTGCGGGCGGTCAGCTCCTGCCCCATGTAGCAGCCCTTGTCCCAGGAGATGGCGTGGAGGGCGTCCAGGTTGTTCTCCAGGGGGATGGCCCGTTCCACTTCGAGGTCCCGGCTGCCGTCGGGAATCCCGAGCTCGAGGCGCAGGCGGTCGTAGGCGTCGTACGGGGCCGGCTCCAGCCCGGCCGCGGCGAGCGCCTCCTCCGACGCGGCGCGGGCGTCGCCGCCCGGCAGCACCGCCCGCGCGCCGAGGGCCGGCAGGCGCGGGTCGGTGTAGACGACGCCGCCGGCGAACGGACGCGCGGCGCCGGGCTCGGCCGGCAGGCCGAGGCGGGCCAGCGCCCCGGGCCCGAAGGCGACGGCGACGGCGTGGCGGTCGCTGCGGTCCTCCAGTGCGACCTTGGAGCGCAGCTTGTAGATCTTGAGGCGCCGCAGCAGGTCGTCGCGGCGCGGCGCCTCGACGTCCAGCAGCAGGGCGTCGCCGCCGATCAGGAAGAGATCGTGGAGGAATTTGCCCTGGGGGGTGAGGAACAGGGCGTAGAGCGCCTGCTCCGGCCCGGCCCGGCGCACGTCGTTGGACACCAGCCCCTGCAGGAAGGCGACCCGGTCGTCGCCGCCGACGGCGAGCACGCCCCGCTCCTCCAGAATCGTGTAACCCGCCGTCCCCTCGCCCATGTCGGACCTCCCCGATCGATCGTTCCGGCGACAAAGGTGTGCGGACGCCGGCGCCGGGGCAAGGGCCGGAGGACGCAGCCCTGCGGCGCACGAATCGGACGGGACGGCGCATCGGGCTCTTCCCTTTGCCCCGCCGGACGCGGCAGAGTGCGGTCCGCAACCCCGCATCACCGACGGACCCTCCGTGTCATGAGCGCTTCCTCCCTCCGCCGCCGCATCGTTCCCGTCCTGTTGTCGGGCGGCTCGGGGTCCCGCCTCTGGCCGATGTCGCGCGAGCTGTACCCGAAGCAGCTGCTGCCGCTGTGCTCCGACCGCTCGATGCTCCAGGACACCGCCCGCCGCATCGCGGACCCGGCGCTGTTCGCGCCGCCGCTGGTGGTGTGCAACCACGAGCACCGCTTCGTCATCGCCGAGCAGATGCGCCAGATCGGCGTGGCGCCGGGCGCCATCGTCCTCGAGCCGGTGGGCCGCAACACGGCCGCCGCCTGCGCCGTGGCGGCGCTGGCGGCGGACGATCCCGACGCGGTGATCCTGGTGCTGCCGGCCGACCACCTGATCCAGGACGTCGACGCCTTCGCCGCGGCGGTCGGCCGCGCCGCGGCCGCCGCGGCGGACGGGTACCTCGTCACCTTCGGCATCGCCCCGACGGCGCCGGAAACGGGCTACGGCTACATCCGGCAGGGCCAGCCGCTGGCCGGCCACGACGGCGTCTTCCGCGTCGCCGCCTTCATCGAGAAGCCCGACCGCGCGGTGGCCGAGGGGTTCGTCGCCGGCGGCGAGCACGTCTGGAACAGCGGCATGTTCCTGTTCCCCGTCGGGCGCTTCCTGGAAGAGATGGGGCGTTACGCCCCGGCCGTCCTCGACGCCGCCCGGCGCGCCCTGGAGGGCGGCCAGAGCGATCTCGACTTCCTGCGCCTCGACGCGGCGGCCTTCGCCGACGCACCGGCGATCTCCGTCGACTACGCGGTGATGGAGAAGACGGCGATGGCGGCGGTGGTGCCCTGCCAGCTCGGCTGGACCGACGTCGGCGCCTGGTCCGCCCTGTGGGAGATCGGCGCCAAGGATGCGGACGGCAACGTCAGCGTCGGCGACGTCGTCACCGAGGGCGCGCGCAACTGCTACGTCCGCTCCGACCGCCATCTCACGGCGGTGGTGGGCGTCGACGACGCGGTGGTGGTGGTCACCGACGACGCCGTGCTGGTCGCCGGGCGCGACCGCGTGCAGTCGGTCAAGGCGGTGGTCGAGCGCCTGAAGGCGGCGGGCCGGCCGGAGCCGGTGAGCCATCGCACGGTGCACCGTCCGTGGGGCACCTACCGCTCGCTGGACACCGGCTACCGCTTCCAGGTGAAGTGCCTGACCGTGGTCCCCGGCGCCCGCCTGTCGCTGCAGATGCACCATCACCGTGCCGAGCACTGGGTGGTGGTGCAGGGCACGGCGCTCGTCACCCGCGGCGACGAGCGGCTGATGGTCTACGAGAACCAGTCCGTCTACATCCCCATGGGCACCGTCCATCGGCTGGAGAACCCGGGCAAGCTGCCGCTCTCCATCATCGAGGTGCAGTCCGGCGCCTATCTCGGCGAGGACGACATCGTCCGCCTCGAGGACACCTACGGCCGCGGCTGACGGCCGCCGGCAAAAGCGGCATCTGCCTGCGATCGGGGCGTCTCCGGAGAGTTGACGGACGGGGCGCCCCCCGGCCTACTGTACGGGCGAGCTGGCACGCCGCTGGCATTGCCGGTTTTCCGCCCGCCACCCCTGGATCCGTGCCGCCCTTGTCCACCGATCTCACGCCCCGCCTCGCGCTGCGCGGCATCACCAAGCGCTTTCCCGGCTGCCTCGCCAACGACGCGGTCGAGCTGACGCTGCTGCCCGGCGAGATCCATGCGCTGCTCGGCGAGAACGGGGCGGGCAAGAGCACCCTGGTGAAGATCATCTACGGCGTCCAGCACGCCGACTCCGGCACCATGCTGTGGGAGGGGCGGGAGGTCCGGGTCGCCGATCCGGCGGCCGCGCGGCGGCTCGGCATCGGCATGGTGTTCCAGCATTTCTCGCTGTTCGACACGCTGACGGTGGCGGAGAACATCGCGCTCGGCCTCGACGAGGCCGGACCGATGAAGGCGCTGGAGGCGCGCATCCGGACGGTGTCGGAGCGCTACGGCCTGGCGCTCGACCCGCAGCGCCACGTCTTCGACCTGTCGGTGGGGGAACGCCAGCGGGTCGAGATCGTCCGCTGCCTGCTGCAGGACCCGCGCCTGCTGATCATGGACGAGCCGACCTCGGTCCTCACGCCGCAGGAGGTGCTGCGCCTGTTCGAGACCCTGCGCCGGCTGGCGGCGGAGGGGCGCACCATCCTCTACATCTCGCACAAGCTGGAGGAGATCCGCACGCTCTGCGACCGCGCCACGGTGCTGCGCGGCGGCCGGGTCGTCGCGGCCTGCGACCCGCGGGCCCGCAGCGCCCGCGAACTGGCGGAGATGATGATCGGCGCCGAGCTGTCCTCGCCGGAGCGCGCGCCGTTCCTCGCCGACGGCGACGAGCGGGCGCCGCGTCTGGAGGTGCGCCACCTCTCCACCACCTCCGACAACCCGTTCGCCACCAACCTCAAGGACGTCGGCTTCGCGGTGCGGCCGGGCGAGATCTTCGGCGTCGCCGGGGTCGCCGGCAACGGCCAGGCGGAGCTGCTGGCGGCGCTGAGCGGCGAGACGCTGCTGGCCGACGAGGGGGCGGTGCGCATCGACGGCCGCGCCGTCGGGCACCTCGGCCCGCGCGGCCGGCGCGAGCTGGGTCTCGCCTTCGTGCCGGAGGAGCGGCTGGGGCGCGGCGCCGTGCCGGAGCTCAGCCTGTCGGAGAACGCGCTCCTGTCGGGCTACGCGCGCGAGCCGCTGGTGCGCCGCGGCCTGGTCCATTTCGGCCGCGCCCGCGGCTACGCCGAGCGCATCATCGAGCTGTTCGACGTCGTCGCCCACGGCCACCGCGCCGAGGCGCGCTCGCTGTCGGGCGGCAACCTGCAGAAGTTCATCATCGGCCGCGAGATCCTGCAGAAGCCGCGGCTGCTGGTGGTCGGCCAGCCGACCTGGGGCGTCGACGCCGGGGCGGCGGCGGCCATCCACCAGGCGCTGATCGACCTGGCGCGCGGCGGTGCCGCGGTGCTGGTGGTCAGCCAGGACCTGGACGAGCTGTTCGTGCTGAGCGACCGCATCGCCGTGCTGTTCCACGGCCGGCTGTCGGAGAGCCGCCCCACGCACAAGACCAGCGTGGAGGAGATCGGCCTGCTGATGGGCGGGCTGTTCGGGGCGCCGGAGGACGAGGGGGGACGATGAGGGTGAGGGAGTGCCGCGGATGAGCGTCGTCCGTCTGGAGCCGCGCGGCCAGGCGTCGCCGGCCATGGTCTACCTGACGCCGCTGCTGGCGGTCGGGCTGACCCTGGCCAGCGGGTTCGTGCTGTTCTGGCTGATGGGCTTCGACCCGCTGGACGCGCTCTACGCGTTCTTCGTCCAGCCGGTCACCAGCCTGCGCGGCGTCGGCGAGCTGGTGGTCAAGGCGACGCCGCTGGTGCTGATCGCCGTCGGTCTCGCCATCGGCTTCCGCGCCAACGTCTGGAACATCGGGGCGGAGGGGCAGCTCACGCTCGGCGCCATCACCGGCGGCGGGCTGGCGCTGGCCTTCTACGGCGAGGGCGGCTGGTGGCTGCTGCCGCTGATGATCCTCGCCGGAACCGCCGGCGGCATGCTGTGGGCGGCGATCCCGGCGTTCCTGCGCACCCGCTTCAACGCCAGCGAGATCCTCACCAGCCTGATGCTGACCTACGTGGCGGTGCTGCTGCTGCAGTACCTGACCCACGGCCTCTACCGCGATCCGGAAGGCTATTCCTTCCCCGAATCCCGCCTGTTCGAGGACGACGCGCTGCTGCCGGTGATCATCGCCGGCACCCGCATCCATCTCGGCGCGCTGTTCGCGCTGCTGGCGGTGGCGGCGGGCTGGGTGCTGATCGCCCGCACCTTCATCGGTTTCCAGATCCGCGTCATCGGGCTGACGCCGGCCGCCGCCGGCTACGCCGGCTTCAAGGAGAAGCGCATCGTCTGGCTGACCCTGCTGATCTCCGGCGGCCTCGCCGGCCTGGCCGGGCTGGGCGAGGTGGCGGGGCCGATCGGCCAGATCAACCCGACGATCTCGCCCGGCTACGGCTTCACCGCCATCATCGTCGCCTTTCTCGGCCGACTGCACCCCTTCGGCATCCTGCTGGCCGGCCTGCTGATGGCGCTCTCCTTCATCGGCGGCGAGGCGGCGCAGATCGCGCTGGCCTTGCCCAAGGCCATCACCGGGGTGTTCCAGGGCATGCTGCTGTTCTTCCTGCTGGCCTGCGACGTGCTGATCCGCTACCGCGTTCGGATCGGCCGGCGGAGGGCCGCGGCATGACCGGCGATCTGCTCATCCTCGGGCCGGTGCTGGCCTCGATGGTCGTCGCGGCGACGCCGCTGCTGTTCGCGGCGCTGGGCGAGCTGGTGGTGGAGAAATCCGGCGTCCTCAACCTGGGCGTCGAGGGGCTGATGCTCACCGGGGCGGTCTGCGGCTTCGCCGCCGCCTACGGCAGCGGCAGCGTCACGCTGGGTGTGCTCGGCGGGGCGGCGGCCGGGGCGCTGCTGGCGGCGCTGTTCGGCGTCCTGGTGCTGTTCCTGATGACCAACCAGGTGGCGACCGGCCTGGCGCTGACCCTGTTCGGCGTCGGCCTGTCGGCGCTGGTCGGCCAGGACTTCGTCGGCATCCCGCTGACCAAGGCGGAGGAGATCGCCATCCCCCTGCTGGCCGAGATCCCGATCCTCGGGCCGGCCCTGTTCCACCAGGACGCGCTGGTCTATCTCGGCCTGGCGGCGGTGCCGGCGGTGTCGTGGTTCCTCTACGGCACGCGTGCCGGGCTGGTGCTGCGGGCGGTCGGCGAGAACCACACCGCGGCCCACGCCCTCGGCTACAAGGTGCTGCGCATCCGCTTCCTGGCGGTGCTCTTCGGCGGCGCCATGAGCGGCGTCGCCGGCGCCTACCTGTCGCTGATGTACACGCCGATGTGGGCGGAGAACATGACCGCCGGGCGCGGCTGGATCGCGCTGGCGCTGGTGGTCTTCGCGACGTGGCGGCCGGCGCGCGTGCTGCTGGGGGCGTGGCTGTTCGGCGGCGTCACCATCGTCCAGCTCCACGTCCAGGGACTGGGCTTCGCCGTGCCGTCGCAGCTCTTGTCCATGCTGCCATATCTGGCTACCGTCCTCGTTCTGGTGGCGATCTCGCGGGATGTCACCCGCATCCGCCTGAACGCGCCGGCCAGCCTCGGCAAGGTGTTCCATCCGGACGCCTGAGGGCGTCTTCAGGCAAGACCAACCAGGGAGCAATCACGTGAACAGACGGACCTTCGGGAAGGGCATCTTCGGGTTGGCGACGGCGGCGGTGGCCCTGTCGGTCGGCATCGGCGGCTTCCCCGGCGTCGCGGCGGCGCAGGAGAAGGAGAAGCTGAAGGTCGGCTTCGTCTATGTCGGTCCGGTCAGCGACCACGGCTACAGCTACCAGCACGACATCGGCCGGCGCGCCGTGGAGAAGGCGCTGGGCGACAAGGTGACCACCACCTTCGTCGAGAACGTGCCGGAAGGGGCCGACGCCGAGCGGGTGATCGACCAGCTCGCCTCGACCGGCCACAAGCTGATCTTCACGACGTCCTTCGGCTTCATGAACCCGACCCTGAAGGTCGCCAAGCGGCACCCGGACGTGAAGTTCGAGCACGCCACCGGTTACAAGCGCGCCGACAACGTCGCCACCTATTCCGCCCGCTTCTACGAGGGCCGCACGGTCATCGGCGAGATCGCCGCCAAGATGACCAAGAGCAACATCATCGGCTACATCGCCTCCTTCCCGATCCCCGAGGTGGTGAGCGGCATCAACGCATTCACCATCGCCCTGCGGCAGCTCAACCCGCAGGCCGAGGTGCGCGTGGTGTGGGTGAACTCCTGGTACGACCCGCCGAAGGAGGCCGAGGCGGCCAAGGCGCTGATCGACCAGGGCGCCGACATCATCGTCCAGCACACCGACAGCCCGGCGCCGATCCAGGTGGCGGAGGAGGCCGGCAAATGGGCGGTCGGCCAGTCCTCCGACATGACCCGCTTCGGGCCGAAGGCGCACCTCACGGCCATCGTCGACGAGTGGGACGTCTACTACATCGACCGGGTCAACGCGGTGCTGAACGGCACCTGGGAATCCAAGGACACCTGGGGCGGCCTGAAGGACAAGATGCTCTACCTCGCCCCCTACAACCCGGCGATCCCCAAGGACGTGGTGGAGATGGCGGAGAAGACCCGCGTCGACATCATGGAGGGCCGCCGCCACCCCTTCGCCGGGCCGGTCAAGGACCAGTCCGGCAAGGTGGTGATCGCCGAGGGCAAGAACGCCAGCGACGAGGAGATCCTCAAGATGGACTGGTTCGTCGAGGGCGTCACCGGCAAGCTGCCGAAGTGACGGCGTCCGCGCGCCGGGCCGGACGTGCGGCCGGCCGGCGTGCCTCCGCCGCTTCAGTGCCTCCTCCTGCTCAACGGTGCCATGCACCGGGCGGGCGGAACGACCGTCCGCCCCCTCCGGTTGGAGGAGGAAACGAGCGAAGGAGGCACTTCCATGGCAGCCGAACTGGAAAAGCGGACGATCGCCGTCCTGGCGACCGACGGTGTCGAGCAGGTTGAGCTGACCGAGCCGGTCAAGGCCCTGAAGCAGGCTGGCGCCGCCGTCCATGTGGTGGCGCCCAAGTCGGGCAGCATCCAGGGCTTCAACCATCACGACAAGGGCGATGCCATCCCGGTCGACGTCGTCCTCGACGGGGCCGACCCGCAGCGCTACGACGCGCTGGTCCTGCCGGGTGGCGTCATCAACCCGGACGCGCTGCGGCTGGAGCCCAAGGCGATCGCCTTCGTGAAGGCGTTCGTCCAGGCGGGCAAGCCGATCGCGGCGATCTGCCACGGCCCGTGGACCTTGATCGACGCCGGCGGCGTCAAGGGCCGGCGCATGACGTCCTGGCCCTCCCTGAAGACCGACCTGGCCAACGCCGGCGCCACCTGGGTCGACGAAAAGGTGGTCACCGACAACGGCCTCGTCACCTCGCGCAAGCCCGACGACATCCCGGACTTCTGCCGCAAGATGATCGAGGAGTTCCGCGAGGGCCGGCACGGCCGGCGCGCCGCCGCGGAGTAGGCGCTACACCCGCCGCAGCGCCAGGAACAGGGCCAGCCACAGCCCGCCCAGCGCGGCCAGGGCGGTGGCGGTCAGCAGCAGCGGCGCGGCGGTCGCGGGGCCGTCCGGCAGCACCAGCCAGGCGGCCTCGATCACGCGGGCCAGCAGCACCCCGGCGGCCAGCGCCTTGAGCGCCGCCGGGCTGCGCTGCACCGCCGGCAGCGGCAGGGCGAGGATCGGCAGCACCGCCTGCAGCAGGGCGACCGCCCAGAAGGCCGCGTCCCAGCCAGCGCCCTGGCGGCGCAGATACCACGCCGCCTCCTCCGGCAGGTTGCCGGACCACACCACCAGATACTGCATGTAGGCGAGATAGCTCCAGGCCAGCGCCCCGGCCAGCAGCAGGCCGGCCAGCGAGCGGAGCTGGTGCGGCGTGGCGTGGTCGAGGCGGGCCGCCAGCATCGCGAAGGCGTAGGCGGCGAGGAGCTGGTGGGCGATGAAGTACAGGCCGAACTCCGCGGAGTTGAAGGCGGGATCGCGCGACATCAGCCAGTCGACGCCGGCGAACGACGCCGTCAGCCCGTAGACGACCAGGCCGAGGGCGGCCGGCGTCCGGGCGTCGGAGCGGCGCAGCCAGACGAAGCACGCCACCCACAGCAGGACGATCGCCGCGGTGCGCACCGTGAAGAACGGCTCGTTGAGATAGACGGCGCGGAGCGGGTTGGCCTCGCGCCACCCCGCCGCGGCCCAGGGATAGAGCGGCTCCAGCAACAGCACCAGCGGCACGAACAGCAGCGCCGTCGGCACCAGGGTGCGTCCGGCCCCCACCAGCGGCCGGTCGACCACCAGCACCCAGCGGCCGCCGAACAGCCGCGCCGCCATCAGCAGGGCGAGCGCCCCGGCGGGCACCGCGCTCCACACCGCCAGCGCCGTGAGGTAGGCCGCCGCCGCCGGCCGCGGCGCCCCGGCTCCCAGGGCGACCAGCGCCGCCGAACCGGCGACGCCGACCGCCAGCGCCAGGAACGCCAGCCCGCTCGTGTGGTGTCCGCTCATCGCGGCACCTCGCCGACCCACACCGCCCCCAGCCGCTGCAGCAGGGCGCGCGTGGCCGTTCCGTCGTAGCGGGCGTCGCGGGCCTCGACGGCCAGCAGGAAGCCGCTGCCGGCGGCCCGGGAGAAGCGCTCCACCTCGAACAGGGGGTGGTGGTAGCGGGGCAGGCGGCACAGCACCAGCAGCGCCAGCAGCGCCGCCAGGGTGCCGCCGGCGACGCCCACCTCCAGGGCCGGCAGGGCGAAGGCCGTCCAGGCGGCCAGCGGGCGGCCGCCGACGTCGAGGGGGTAGTCGACCGCGTTCGCGTACCACTGCACGGCCAACCCGGCCGCCACCCCCAGGACGCCGCCGGCGGCGGTCACCGTGCCGAGCGGCCGGCGCGGCAGCGACAGCGGCTCGGCCAACTCCTCGACGGGGAAGGGGGTGAAGGCGTCGATGGCGCGGTAGCCGTCCCGCCGCAGCCGGGCGGCGGCGGCCACCAGGGACTCGGGGTCGCGGAACTCGGCCAGCAGGCCCCAGGGGGCGGCGTGTCCGGCGGCTTCGGCCATCGTCGGTCCTTCGGGTGCGGGGCGGCTGTCCTCAGGACAACGCCGGCGGAGGGCGGAGGTTTCCCGGCGCCGTCACCGCCGCGCCAGGGCGGCGGCGCCCAGCATCAGGCCGGCGGCGACCAGCGCGCCGGTGGCGGCCAGGGAGGCGCGGGCCATGCCGGCGCGGGCGAAACGGCCAGGCAGCGTCTCCGGCATCGGTCCGTCGACGGCGTGGACGCCCGGCACCGGCTCGTACAGGTTGTCGCGGTAGCCGGGTGGCAGCGGTTCGCGGCGGAACTGGCCGTCCCAGGCGCGCCCGGCGAGGATGCGGTCCATCAGGGCCGGCGCCGCCATCTGGCCGAGGATGGTCTGGAACGTCGATGTGCCGACCCACAGCTCGCGCCCGCCATGCTCGGCCGCCCAGAGGATGGCCCGCGCCGCCCGCTCCGGGGCCATCGCCGGGCCGGCGGGGGCGGGGCGGTGCCGGAAGCGGGTGCGCGCCCACTGGAACTGCGGCGTGTTCATCGCCGGCATGTGGACGACGGTCAGGCGCACGGCGCTGTTCTCGTGCAGCAGCTCGCAGCGCAGGCTGTCGGTGAAGCCGACGATGGCGTGCTTGGCGCCGCAGTAGGCCGCCTGCAGCGGGATGCCGCGGTAGGCCAGCGCCGAGCCCACCTGGACGATGGCGCCGCGGTTGCGCGGCCCCATGCGGCGCAGCGCCGCCATGGTGCCGTGGACGTAGCCGAAGTAGGTCACCTCCGTCACCCGGTGCAGCTCGTGGGCGGCCAGTTGCCGGACCGGCGAGAAGACGGTGGTCATGGCGTTGTTCACCCACACGTCGATGGGCCCGAACGCCTCCTCCACGGCGGCGGCGGCGCCGTCGACGGCGCCGAAGTCGGACACGTCGGTGGACAGCGCCAGGGCGCGGCCGCCCAGGCGCTCGACCTCGTGGGCGGTGTCCCGCAGCGCGCCGACGTCGCGCGCCAGCAGGCCGACACTGGCCCCGCGCCGGGCGAAGGCGTGCGCCGTGGCGCGCCCGACGCCGGCCGAGGCTCCGGTGATGACGACGGTCGGGTTCGCTCTCATCGCTCTCGCTGCTCCCTGGCTGGACTGCGTTCCCCTGGGCTTAACCGGCGCGGCCGGCCGATGGTCCCGCGGAACCGCACCGCCGGCCGGCGGTTGTCCCGCGCATACCGCCGCTCGCGCAGGAAAGGAGGGGACGTCATGCCCGGACCCATCGGCAAGACACGCTGGGCCATCGCCGAAGGCTACATCCCCGGCTGGAGCCACGGGCCGGCCCCGGCCATGGAGAGCCACGAGGCGGTCTGCATCCTCAACGCCGGCGACGAGGACGCCCACGTCATGATCACCGTCTACTACGCCGACCGGGGGCCCGCCGGGCCCTACCGCTTCACGGTGCCGGGCCGGCGCACCAGCCACCTGCGCTTCAACGAGATGACGGACCCGGAGCCGATCCCGCGCGAGACGCCGTACGCCAGCGTCATCGAGTCCGACCGTCCGATCGTCGTCCAGCACACCCGGCTGGACAGCCGGCAGGCGGAGAACGCGCTGCTCAGCACCATGGCGTACGCGTCCGACTAGAGGGGGATCCCTCCAGGTGATTCCGCCTGGAGGGAACCCCCACCAAGTTCAAATGTATAGAGCAGCGGCCGCCTACTCGCAGCGGAAGGCGGCGACGTGGTCCTGTGCGGTATCGGCGGGTTCGGCGCCGAAGCCGATGAGGCCGCTGCCCGCCAGCTTGGTGGAATCGCGCCGCAGCGCCACCGGCAGGGAATCCCCCGTACGCACGAAAGTGCCGTTGGTGGACTGGTCGGTGAGGAGGAAGCTCTCGCGGCTGAAGTCGATGGTGGCGTGCTGGCGCGACGTCTGGCGCGAGAGGATGCGCAGGCCGCAGCCGTCGCCGCGGCCGATGGTCAGGCGGGGGGTGGCGCGGTCGATCGTCAGCTCGCTCCCCTGGTAGGTCACGTGCAGGCGCATGACCGCCGGGGCCGCCGCCAGGGCGTCCGTCATCGTCAGGCCGATGGTGGTGGTGTCCATCGGCTCCTCCTCCTCGGCGCTGCGCATCTGGTGGATGCGCAACGGCACCGTGCGGCCCTTGACCGAGACGTTGTTGAGCAGCTTGGTGCGCCGTTGCAGCCGCGGCTCGAGCCGGTCCGCAAAGTCTCCGGTCGCCAGGACCTCGCCCGGCCGGGCCAGGCCTTCGACTCGGGCGGCGACGTTGCAGGCGTCGCCGTAGAGGTCCTCGGGGCGCTGCACCACCGGTCCGTAGTGGAGCCCGACGCGCAGCCGCAGGCCGAGCACGTCCTGGAACTCCATCATGGTGCCGGAGGCCCAGCCGGCGTCGTCGGCGGTCGGGAACGAGCCCAGCAGCCCGTCGCCCAGCAGCTTCACCACCGTCCCGCCGTTGGCCTCGATGGCGAGTCGCAGCAGCAGCAGCATCTTCTGCGTCAGCGCCGCCGCCCGGACGTTGCCCAGCCGCTCGTAGAGCGGCGTCGAATCGACGATGTCGACGAACAGGATGGCGAGAGGCTTTTCCATCATCCGTGCCGGACGGCCATGGAGCAGGGCGGTCTTCATGACCCGCAGGCGGGACATGCCCGGTACCATATCACAGCGTTGGATCGTGGGCCATGTCGCGACGCGTGCGCTCACCACGCACACCGCACGGTGGCCAGGACCGTCCCGCGGTCGCCGTAGTAGCAACCCTCGTAGTCGGAGCAGTTGGCGCGCACGTTGAGGCGCAGCCGTTCGCCCTCGACGCCCAGGGCGGTGGGAGGACGGGAGAGGCACCGGGCGCCGGGCGACCGTCAGAAGCGCTTGATCTCGATGTTGTACTTGCGCAGCGCGTAGCTCACCTGGCGCGTCGTCATGCCGAGCAGGCGCGCCGCCTTCGCCTGCACCCAGCCGGTGCGGTCCATCGCCCAGACCAGACGCTCGCGCAGGGAGCCGGCGTCCGGCTCGTCCGGCAGGTCGCCGGCCGGCGCGTCGTCGGCCATGCGGTCCGCCGGTGCCGCCGGCACGCTGGCGGCGGCCCGGTCGGCGCCCGCCGGGACGGCCGGTGCCGCCGCCGGGCGGGGGGAGGGCACCGGCATGGCGACGGCGTGGCCGGACGACGACTGGCAGGGCTGGCCGGGGGCGGCGCCGCAGGCGGCGCAGCCGGCCGGCGGCGCCACCGCCGGGACGGCCGGCGGCAGGATGCCGGGCAGGACGGTGCCGGGGGCGTGGACCGCCGGGGCGAGGCCGCCCACCGCCATGCCGGCGGTGCGGTACTGCAGCAGGATCGACGAGTTGCAGAGGTTCTGGCTGCACGACAGGTCGGCGACGCCGATGGTGCCGTTGCGGCACTGGGTGGCCGCCCGCTCGATGCAGTTCTCCAGTTCGCGCACGTTGCCGGGCCAGGTGCAGCGGGACAGCACCTCCAGCGCCGGTTCGTCCATCATCAGGTTGAGGCCGTTGTCCTTGGCGAACTTGGCGACGAAGTGGCGGGCCAGCGGCGCGATGTCGCTGCGCCGCTCGCGCAGGGGCGGCAGGAAGATGCTGACGACGTTGATGCGGAAATAGAGGTCGGCGCGGAACTTGCCGAGGCCCACCGCCTCCTCGAGGTTGAGGTTGGTGGCGCAGATCAGGCGGACGTCGGTCTTGATCGTCTTGGTGCCGCCGATCCGTTCGAACTCCTGCTCCTGCAGCACGCGCAGCAGCTTGGCCTGGAAGTTGGAGGAGATGTCGCCGATCTCGTCGAGGAACAGGGTGCCGCCCGAGGCCAGCTCGAACCGTCCCTTGTGGTCCTTCTGGGCGCCGGTGAAGGACCCCTTCTCGTGACCGAACAGCTCCGACTCCAGCAGGGATTCCGGCAGGGCGGCGCAGTTGACGCGGATGAAGGGGGCGTCCTTGCGCGGCGACAGGTTGTGGATCGCCCGGGCGATCAGCTCCTTGCCGGTGCCGCTCTCGCCGCGGATCAGCACGCTCGACTTGAAGGGCGCCACCCGGTGCACCTGGGCCAGCACGTCCATCATGTTGGGGCTGGAGCAGACGATGTCGGCGATGGGCTGGGGCGCGCGCAGCTCCTTCTGCAGGCGGAACGTCTCGCGCATCATGTGGCGGCGCTCCTCCGCCACCGTGCGGTGCAGGCGCACGGTCTGGCCGATCAGGTTCGCCACCATGGTGAGGAACCGCACGTCGTTGCCGAAATGCGTGGTCGGCCCGTCGTCGCTGATGCGGTCGATGCTGAGCACGCCGACGACGCCGCCCGCGACCTTGATCGGCACGCCCACCAGGGACGCCACCACCTCGTCCAGGTCGTCGCGTCCGCCGGTGCGGTCGAGGAACAGCGGCTCCTCGGCCAGGTTGGGGACGACCGCCGGCATGCCGGTCTTGAGGATGCGGCCGATGATGCCCTCGCCCTCGCGGCACTCGGCGGCGGCGCCCTCGCCGGGGGCCGAGCCGTTCAGGGCGACGAGGCGCAGCACCCCGTCCTCGCCCTGCAGCCAGACGCGCCCGCGGTGCATCTGCAGCTGGTAGGAAAGAACGCGCAGCACTTCGCGCAGCGTCTGCTGAAGGTCGAGGGACGAGCCGAGGATCTTGCTCACCTCGTAGATCGCCAGCAGTTCCAGGTTGGACGTGGCGTGGCGCGACGCTGACGGCATACCGGACACCCCCTCTTCCACCCAGCCGCCTCGAGAGCGGATCGCCATGGCGGACATCCCGTGACGGACAGTCACGTCGGCCGCCGCGGCGGCGCGGCGGTTCGTCGCCTTCCGAGCGAACTCCTGCCCCGGTTGCGGATGCCCGTCCCCCGGTCGGAGACGACGGAGCCGGGCATCTGCGCCGACGGATCGACGCATGGCCCCGGTGTGCGGCATCGGCCGGTCCGGGGTCCCGATGGCGTCCCAGCGCCGGTGGCCGAACGTGCGGCCGCTGCCGCGGCCGGCCCCGTCGCGTTGGGCGGACGGCCCGAATTTTCCGAGACATCGTAGGCGAACGCAAGCCCTTTCGGAAAAGATTGATGCAGCGCAAAAACGCCATCGCCGGCCGGGGGCCGAGGCCGCTTGGCGAGGGCGGCGGAACGGTGTAAATTACCGACCAGTCAGTCATTAAACCCGGCCGGCCCATGTCCGTCGAGGCCCCCCGCTGGCGCCGCCGCAAGGAGGCGCGACCCCAGGAGATCGTCGCCGCCGCTCTCGACGTCTTCGTCGAGCGGGGCTTCGCCGCCGCCCGGATCGAGGAGGTGGCGCGCCGCGCCGGCGTCGCCAAGGGCACCCTCTATCTCTACTTCCCGACCAAGGAGGAGCTGTTCAAGGCGGTGGTGCGCTCCGCCATCGTCGCCAACCTGGAGGACGCCGAGCGGCTGCTGGCGGCCCACGCCGGGCCGTCCATGGCGATCCTGGAACAGCTGCTTCTGGCGATCGGCGGCCGGGTCATGGCGTCGCGGGTCGGTGCCATTCCCAAGCTGGTGGTCGCCGAGGCCGGCAACTTTCCCGACCTCGCCCGCTTCTACCACGACGAGGTGATCCGCCGCGGCTTCGCGCTGATCGCCGGCATCCTGGAGCGTGGGGTGGCCCGCGGCGAGTTCCGGCCCCTGGACGTCGGCCACGCCGTGCGTCTGGTGGTGGCGCCGCTGCTGCTGATCGGCATCTGGCGCACCACGTTCGAGCCGGTGACCGGCGTTCCCACCGATGCCGAAGGGCTGATCCGGGCGCACCTCGACCATCTCGCCCGGGCCTTCGCCGCCGAGGGAGGGCCGCCGCCATGAACTGGCTGCGCGAGACGCTGACGGCCGCCGCCGCGGCGCTGGGCCTGCTCGGCGCGCCGGGAGCGCCGGTGGTGCACGGCTATGTCGAGGGGGAGTATCTGCGGATCGCCGCGCCGGAGGCGGGGCGCCTGGAGACGCTGGCGGTGACGCGGGGCGACCGGGTGGTGCCGGGGCAGCCGCTGTTCGCGCTCGACACGGCGACGGCGCGCGCCGAGCGGGACCGCCTGGCGGCGGCGTTGGCCCAGGCCCGGGCCGACCTCGCCGACCTCGTGACCGGCAAGCGTCCGGCGGAGGTGCGGGTGATCGACGAGCAGCGCCGCCAGGCCGAGGCGTCGCTGCGCTATTCCGAGGCCGATCTGAAGCGCCAGCAGGCGCTGGCGCAGCGGGGCGTCGCCGCCGCCGAGGCGCTGGACGCCGCCCGCGCGGCGTTCCGGCGCGACACGGCGCGCCTGGCCGAGCTGGAGGCCGAGCTGGAGGTCGCCGCCCTGCCGGCCCGTCCCGAGCGCATCCGCGCCGCCGAGCAGGCGGTGGCGATGGCCGAGGCGGCGCTCGCCCGCCAGGACCGGCTGCTCGCCGACCTGGCGCCGCCGGCCCCCGCCGCGGCGCGGGTCGAGGACACGCTCTACCGCGCCGGGGAGTGGGTGCCGGCGGGCGCCCCGGTGGTGTCGCTGCTGCCGCCCGGCGCGGTCAAGATCGTCGCCTTCGTGCCGGAGCCGTGGGTCGCCGCGGTGCGGCCCGGCGACCGGGTCGGGGTGCGCTGCGACGGCTGTCCGGCGGACCTGGCGGCACGGGTCGTCTTCGTCGCCAGCGAGGCCGAGTACACGCCGCCGGTGATCTACAGCGTCGGCAGCCGCGAGAAGCTGGTCTTCCGCATCGAGGCGCAGCCGGATGCCGCCGCGGGCCTCAATCCCGGCCTGCCGGTCGACCTCGTGCTGGGGGGCGGCGCGCCGTGACCGCCGACCTCGCCATCGACGTGCGCGGCCTGGTCAAGCGGTTCGGCGCCAAGACGGTGGTGGACGGCTTCTCCATCCAGGTGCCGCGCGGCCACATCCACGGCTTCCTCGGGCCCAACGGCAGCGGCAAGACGACGACCATCCGCATGCTCTGCGGCCTGCTCACCCCTGACGAGGGGGAGGGCACCTGCCTCGGCCTGGACATCCGCACCGCGAGCGCGGCGATCAAGCGGCAGGTCGGCTACATGACCCAGCGCTTCAGCTTCTGGGAGGATCTCAGCATCCGCGAGAACCTGGACTTCGTCGCGCGCATGTACGGCCTGGCGGACCGCCCGGCGCGGATCGCCGCGGCGCTCGACCGGCTCGGCCTCGCCAACCGCAAGGACCAGCTCGCCGGCCAGCTCTCGGGCGGCTGGAAGCAGCGTCTGGCGCTGGCCGCCTGCATCCTGCACGAGCCGAAGCTGCTGCTGCTGGACGAGCCGACCGCCGGCGTCGACCCGAAGGCGCGGCGCGAGTTCTGGGACGAGATCCACGAGCTCGCCGCGTCGGGCCTGACGGTGCTGGTCAGCACCCACTACATGGACGAGGCGGAGCGCTGCCACGCCATCGCCTACCTCGCCTACGGGCGGCTGATGGCGCAGGGCTCGGTGGACGAGGTGGTGGCGGCGTCGGGCCTGCACACCCTGACCGTCGCCGGGCCCGACCTCGGCCGGGTGGCGCGGGCGCTGCAGGGGCGGCCCGGGGTGGAGATGGTGGCCGCCTTCGGCGCCCGCCTGCACGTGAGCGGTCCCGACCGCGCCGCCCTGGACGCCGCCCTGGCGCCCTGGCGCGACGCGCCGGGAATGCGGGTGGAGGCGGCCGAACCCACCCTGGAGGACGTCTTCATCCACCTGATGGGACGGTCGACCGACAATTTCGGGTGAGGGCGGCGCCCCTCGGCCCGCGATCCCCCCGGTGCGTCGCTCAGTCCGCCAGCTCCATCAGCGCCTTCACCGCGTTGGCCGCGCCGTCGGCGATCTGCGAGACCGTCGCGTCCAGCATGTAGCAGGGCGCCGTCACCACCTTGCGGGTGCGGTCGACGACGACCTCGCAGTGGGTCGTCGCCGTGTGGCGGGCGCCCATGCTCTCCAGCGCGCCGGCGGTCCCGGCGTCGGAGCCGATGGTCAGCTCCACGCCCTCGCGCCCGAACAGGCGGGCGAGGATGACGGGCGCGATGCACAGCGCGCCGATCGGCTTGCCCGCGGCCGCCATGGCGCGCACGGCGGCCTCGACGTCGGGATGCACCGTGCAGTCGGCGCCCTTGAAGGCGAAGTCGCACAGGTTCTTGGCGGCGCCGAAGCCGCCGGGGATGATCAGGGCGTCGACGTCGTCCGCCGTGAAGGTCGCGAGATCGGCGATCTTGCCGCGGGCGATGCGGGCCGCCTCGACCAGCACGTTGCGCCGTTCCGCGGCGACCTCGCCGCTGATGTGGTTGACGACCTGGGCCTGGTCCATGTCGGGTGCGTAGCACCTGGCCTCGGCGTCGGCACGGTCGATCGCCAGCAGCGTGCACACCGCCTCGTGGATCTCGGTGCCGTCGAACACCCCGCAGCCGGAGAGCACGACGCCGAACCGGAACGTCCTGTCCGCCATTGGTCCTTCCTCCTGGTGGTAGAGCCGCACGATTGGCCGGCAGCGTAGCGCAGCCGCCGGGCATGGTCACGTGTCCCCGACGGCCTGTATGCGCCCAGGCCGCCCTCGTCGCCACCCGCGAGGGGCGCCCTGCCATCCTCCGGGCTCATCGTCCTTGCGGTGTTGACATCGGTTCGTGCACGGGCCAATCTCCAACCGCAAGATGATCCGCGCTTTTCTGCTGCGACCAACGGGATACGAACGTTCCATGACGGAATCGGGAGCCCATCGGGTACGGCGTCGCCGTGCAACCGCCGCATGCCGTGACCTGCCGGTCGCCTTGCACGCCGATCGATCGGTCTGACGGAAGCCGGCGGTGCGGACGATCACCTCAGCGCGCGGGCAGGCCCGCCGGACGGTCGGGGCCTGGGCGACGGGGCTGCCGAACTTGGGCAGGACCCTGGTCCTCCTCCTCGTGGCGGCGACCGTCGCGAAGATCGCCGCCATCGCCATGGCGTCGCCGGTCATCGGCTATGCGAACAACTGGGACTTCGTCCGTACGTCCAGCTGCCTCGGGCTGTGGCAGGACTATGGGGCGCCCGTTCCCGCCCATCCCTCGGCGCCGGTCGACCGGCTGGTCCTGAACGGATGGCTGAACCCGCCCTTGTGCGTGCCGTCGATCGACATCGTGTTTCCCTACCTCGCGGCGTCCTTCCACGAGGTGGGCGACGTCATCCGGTTCTGGGAGATCTCGCTGGCCCGGATGGTGCTGATCGGCGCCGTGCTCGTCGTGATCCTGAAGGCGTCGCCCCGTACGCACCATCGCCTGGTCGCCGCATCCCTGTTCGCCCTCGCGCTGGGGGACATCGCCTATCTCGGCTATCTGAACACGCTGTACGCCGAGTTTTCCGTGCTGATCGGGCTTTTGATGTGCGTGTTCATGGCCTGGCTGTTCGTCACCGCCGACGAACGGCCCTCGGCCGTCGCGTTCTGGGGGGCCGTCGCGGGAATCGTCTGGCTCGGCCTCGCGAAACCCCAGTACTCCCCCCTGGCTCCGGTGTTCGCCCTCCTGCTGGCGGTGGTGTGCCTGGCGCGGTGGCGCTCCCCTGGGCGGGCCCTTGTGCTCGTGCTGGCCGGCATCGGTGCCGCCGCCGCGCTCCAGGCGCTCCATTCCCGTGACGACGGGCTGCAGCGGGGGATCGTCGCGGCGAACACGACCAACACGATCCTCGGCGCGGTGCTGCCCGAGGCGACCGAGCCCGGCGAGGCCGTCGCCCTCCTCGGCCTGCCGGCGTCCTGCGTCGGGGCGATCGGCGTGACCTGGTACACGCCGGGAGTCCAGGATGCGCATCCCTGTCCGGAGGTGCTCGGCCTCAGCCGGCTCGACCTGATCGCGCTGTTCGTCCGCCAGCCGCGAACCTTCTTCGGCCCCCTGGCGCGGGCGGTGGACGGCGCCCGGCCGATCCGGCTGGACCATGTCGGGCTGTTCGAGGAGCCGCGGACGGCGAAGCGCTTCCGCTACAGGGCCACCGTCGCCACCTCCCTGTCGACCGTCCTGGACGCGCTCCCCGCCGCCGTCTTCCGGTGGCTCGTCTGCGCTTCGGTCGGCTTCGGCGGTGCGGCGTGCGCGCTTCTTGCGGTGCGCCGCCGCTTCGGGCCGGGGCGGTCGCAGGACGGGCTCGTCCTCGCCGGGCTGGGGGGAGCGCTGGTCGTCTACGCCCTCCTGTCCTCGGTGTTCGGCGACGGCCTCTACGAAGTGAACAAGCACGCCTTCGCCTTGTGCTTCGGCATCGGCGTGCAGGGGCTGGCGATCCTCGTCCTGGGAGCCGCCTGGTCCGGAGCGTGGCGCGCGCGGCCGCGCGGGGAGACCACGGCCCCGGCGATCCCGTAGCGGGAGGCGCCGCCGTCGGGCGGCGCCTCCCGCTCCAGATTCGACTGTTTAGAGCAAGTTTCACGCTTTTGGCCGATCGGCCGAAAGCGATCTTGCTCTACGCCCGCGCCTGGTCCGCGGCGGCCATGCGGCCGTCCCGCGCCCGCATGATCAGCCACACCGCGGTGATGCCGGCCAGCTTGGAGGCCAGCGCCACCGTCCACACCTCGGGCGACCAGATGCCGATCATGCCGAAGAACAGGGCGGTGTCCACCGGCACCGACAGGGCCGAGCTGATCCACAGCCGGTCGCGCAGCGGCCGGCGGGTGACGGTGAAGACCGCCCAGTCGATGAGCTCCGAGGCGGCGAAGGCGGTGACGCTGGCGGTCGCCACATACGGGTCGGCCAGCGCGTAGGAGGCCACGCAGGCGGCCAGCATCGCCGCCAGCGACCAATGGCCGTAGCGCACCTGCACCATGTCGCGCAGGACGAAGATGAGACCGGCCCAGCAGGACCACAGCATGTCGAGATGAGGGGCGGCGCTGAACGCGACGTTGATCGCGACGACGCTGCCGATGTAGGCGGCAAGCCAAAGCATGTCCAAGATCCTCGTTGCCACCCGCCTGAACGCGGGCGCGACCGATGAAACGAACGGGGCGGACCCGCATGATCGCGGGGGCCCCGGCGGCACCCTGCTCCCCGGATGGGGAGAGGGGATGGTTACGACCGCTTCCAGCTGGTGCCCTGGGGGCCGTCCTCCAGCACGATCCCCTGGTCGGCGAGGTCCCGGCGCAGCCGGTCGGCGGTCGCGAAGTCCTTCGCCTTGCGGGCCGCCCGGCGCTCCTCGATCATCCGCTCGACGTCGGCGTCCGACAGGGTCGCCGCCCCCTTGGGGGCCCAGCGGAACCATGCCTCCGGCTCCTGCTCGAGCAGCCCCATCAGCCGCCCGGCGGCGAGCAGGGCGCCCTTGGCCGCCGCCTTGGCGCCCAGCGTCTCCGCCTTGTGGACGGCCGACGCCAGCTCGTGCAGGTGGGCGACGGCGAGCGGGGTGTTGAGGTCGTCCTCCAGCGCGGCGAGCACGTCGAAGGGCAGCTCCGCCTCGGCCGGCAGCGGGTCGCCGCGCAGGGCCTGGTACCAGCGGTCGAGGGTCGCCTTGGCCTGGCGCAGCCCGTCGCGGGTGAAGTCCAGGGGCTGGCGGTAGTGGGCCGACAGCAGGGTCAGGCGGATGGCCTCGCCGGGATGCTCGTCCAGCAGCTCGTGGACGGTGAAGAAGTTGCCCAGCGACTTGGACATCTTCTCGCCTTCCACGGTGACGAAGCCGTTGTGCACCCAGTAGCGGGCCAGCGGCGCGCCGGCGTGGGCACAGCGGCTCTGGGCGATCTCGTTCTCGTGGTGCGGGAAGATCAGGTCGAGGCCGCCGCCGTGGATGTCGAAGGTGGCGCCGAGGTGGCGTTCCGACATGGCGGAGCACTCGATGTGCCAGCCCGGTCGGCCGCGGCCCCACGGGCTGTCCCAGCCGGGAACGTCGTCGGCGCTGGGCTTCCACAGCACGAAGTCCTGCGGGTCGCGCTTGTAGGGCGCGACGTCGACCCGGGCGCCGGCGATCAGCTCGTCGACGCTGCGCCGGGAGAGCTGGCCGTACTCCGGCATCGACGGCACCGAGAACAGCACGTGGCCTTGCGCGGCGTAGGCGTGGCCGGTGTCGATCAGCCGGGCGATCATCGCGATCATCTCGCCGACGTGGTGCGTGGCCCGCGGCTCGACGTCCGGACGCAGCGCGTTCAGGGCGTCCATGTCCGCGTGGTAGAGGCGGGCCGTGCGCTCGGTCAGCGCGTCGATGGACTCCCCCGACTCCCGGGACCGGTCGATGATCTTGTCGTCGACGTCCGTGATGTTGCGCACGTACGTGACCGTCGCGTACAGGCGCCGGAGCACGCGGTAGAGCACGTCGAACACGACCACCGGACGGGCGTTGCCGATGTGCGCCGTGTCGTACACCGTGGGGCCGCAGACGTACATGCCGACCGTGTCGGGGGTCAGCGGCTCGAACCGCTCCTTGCGGCGGGTCAAGGTGTTGTAGAGGTCGAGGGGCATCGGTGCGGCTCCATTCCGGCGGGGCCCGTCTTGCGGTCGCGGCGGTCAGAGGCGTAGCAGGTTCGGCGGCCGCGGTCCACGGTTGCCGGCGCGGCGTCAGCCGCCCATCTGGTCCGGCGCGAAGGCCGGGTCCTCCAGCCGGTGCAGCCGTCCGGCGGCGGTCAGCGCGGCGCGCAGCAGCAGGGTCTTGCGCCGCGCCGCGGCGAGGCGGGCGGCGGGGGCGTCGCGCAGCAGCGCCGCGCCGAAGGCGTCGGCCACGAACAGGCCGCAGTCCTCGGGCAGCAGCCCCGTCGGGAAGTCCTCGTCCACGGCGAAGTAGAAGGCGTCGCACCATTCGCGGTACTCGGGCCATTTCTGGTCGGAGCGGAAATCGGCGACGCCGCTCTTCACCTCGACGATCAGCACGGTGCCGGCCTCGTCCACCGCCAGAACGTCGGCGCGCCGGCCCGTCGTCAGGCGGAATTCCGTCAGGGTGGCGAAGCCCCGCTGCGCCAGCGCGCGGCGCACGCCGCGGGTGATGGCGGCGGCTCCCGCCATCGCGGCCGGCGTCGGGGAAACGGGTTCGGACATGCCGGCAAAGATGGCGCGGCGGGGGGCGCGGCGCCAGGGGAAAAGGCACGCCCTCTCAGCGGCCGAAGGCGGCCGGAGGCGGCGGGAAGACGCGCGGCAGGCTGCTCAGGGGAGGGAACAGGAGGACCGCCGTGGTCCCGGCGCCGGGATCCCGGTCGAGCTCCAGACGGCCGCCGTGCAGCTCGGCCAGCCGCCGCACCAGGACGAGGCCGGGGCCGCTGTCCTGGTCGGCGCCCGCCTGCAGCCCGCCGGTGTCGGCGACCATGATGCAGACGCCGCCGTCCGGCGAGCGGGCCGCCGATACGGCGACGCGCCCGCCGGCCGGCGTGTGCTCCACCGCACGGTTGAGCAGATGGCCGACCATCTGCCGCACCGCCGTGCCGTCGCCCAGCAGCAGCGGCAGGTCGCCGGCCGTGTCGGTCTCCAGCCGCACGCCGCGCGCTTCCGCCGCGTCCCGCTGCGCCTGCACCGCCGTGGCGATGGCGGCCGAGGTGTCCACCGGCTCCTCCGCGAGGCGCAGGCGCCCGGTCTCGACGCGGGTCAGCGCCAGCAGATCGTCGATGAGTTCCAGGAGGTGGGCGCCGCTGTCCTGGATGTCCTGGGCGTATTCGCGGTAGCGCCGGTGCCCGAGCGGGCCCAGCGTCTCGCCCACCAGGATGCGGGTGACGCCGAGCATGGCGTGGAGGGGGGTGCGCAGGGCGTCGCCCACCTGGCCCAGGAAGGCGATGCGGCCGCGGGCGGTCTGCTCCGCCTCCTGCCGGGCGGTCCGGGCGGTGGCGGCGCGCAGGCGCCGTTCCGATCGCTTCAGGGCGGTGACGTCGGTGTGGACGCAGACCGTGCCGCCGTCGGGGAGCCGCCGTTCGCTGGCCTGCAGCCAGCGCCCGTCGGCGGTGCGGACGGTGAGGGGCGCGCCGGGCGCGCGGTGGCGGGCGAGGCGCCGGAGCACCCAGGCCTCCCGCGCCGGGCCGGGCGGCGGTGTGGCGGCGGAACGGTCGGCGAAGAGGCGCAGCAGCTCCTCGAATCCCCGGCCCGCATCGAGGCGGTCGGCGATCTCCGGAAAGAACTCCCGGGTGCGGGCGTTGGCGTAGACCAGCCGGTCGGCTGCGTCGAACACGGCGAAGCTCTCGCCGCTGAGCTCGAGCGCCGCAAGGAGCGTGTCGGTCGCCGGCGGCCGGTCGTGGTCTGCGGGCAAGGTCATGCGCCCATGGTCGCGGTCCGCCGGTGAAAAATCGGTGAAGACGTCAGCCTGGCCGTGGCGTTCGGGGACAAGGGACCGCGGGACGGGGGCGGAGCCGCCGGGACGGCGACGGCCCGGCAAGCGGGCGCAGCGGCGCGCCGCAACCTCCGGTTCGCCGGACGCCCGGTCGACGGCCGACTCGGACGAACGCCAGGGTTGAAGGAACGCGGGGAATCCGTAAGGGTTGCAGGGAGAGGGCGCGGGAGGCGACGGGAGGAGGCCGGAACAGGTGCAGGCCGGAGACGGACGCGGCAGGGCTGGTGGCGGGGCGGGGGAGGGCGACGCCGGCGACGGACCGGCGATGCTGGTGTTCGGCCCGGACGGCCTGCTGAACGCATGGAACGCCGCGGCGGCGGCGCTGCCGGCGCTGGCCGGCGGCCTGCGCACCGGGGTCGATCGGGGGGCTCTCTCTGGCCGCCTGGCCGACCGCGAGGTGGTGGACCAGCGGCTGACCGACGGCAGCACCGTCTGCCTGGTCGGCGGCCGCGGCGGCCTGACCCCGGAACGGGGCAGCCGCCTGTTCGCGGCGGCCAGCCACGATCTCCGCCAGCCGCTGGCGGCCCTCTCGCTGCTGGTCGGGGCGATGGACGGCCGGGTCGGCGATCCGGCGGCGCGCGAGGTGCTCAAGGCCATGGGCAGCGCCGTGCAGTCCATGAAGAGCATGGTCGACGGCCATTTCGACCTGGCCCGGCTGGAAGCCGGCCTGATCGAGCCGGAGCCGGCGCCGATCGCCGTCAACGGCATCCTCACCCGGCTCGCCCTGGAGTTCGCGCCGCGCTTCGAGGGGCGGCGCCTGCGCTTCACGGTGATGCCGTGCTCGGCCATGATCGAAAGCGACGCGGCCCTGCTCGAGCGCATCCTCCAGGCGCTGCTGTCCAACACCCTGCGCCACATGGGCCGGGGGCGGGTGCTGCTGGGCTGCCGCCGCCGCGGCGACGGGCTCCTGGTCGGCGTGTGGGACAGCGGCCGCGGCCTGCCGCCCGAAGAGCTGCAGGCCCTGCGCGAGGCCATGGAGCATCCCTCCCTGGGCGGCTCCGCCGGCCGGGTGCTCGGCCTCGGGCTGACCCTGGCGGGCCGGTTGGCCCGCCGGCTCGGCCTGCGCCCGGTGGTCGAGTCGGCTCCGGCGCGCGGCTCGCTGTTCGGCGTCGTCGTGCCGCGCGCCGCCGAAGGGTCCGAGGAGGCGGCCGCCCCCATCGTGCCCGAGGAGCCGCCCGCCGCCGACGTCAGCCGGGCACGGGTGCTGGTGATCGAGGACGACCGCATGGTCCTCGACGCGCTGGGCGTTCTGCTCAGCCAGTGGGGCTGCGCGGTCATCGGCGCCGATTCCTACGACGCGGCGATGGCCCGCCTCGGCCCCGATCCCGTCCCGCCCGACCTCGTCGTCGCCGACCTGCGCCTGAAGGGGGCGGCCAACGGGATCGTCGCCATCCGGCAGATCGCCAAGGCGCTGAACGCCGCCGTTCCCGGCCTCGTGCTGACCGGCGACACCGACCCGACGCGGCTGCGCGAGGCACGGCTGTCGGGTTATCCCATCCTGCACAAGCCGGTGGCGCCGCTGGCGCTGCGGGCGGTGCTGGGCAAGCTGCTGGGACGCGACCGTCTCGCCCCATGATGACCGCCCGGCCAAGCAAAGACCGCCGCATGTTCGTATGACGACAAATAAATTCTCGGAAGGTGGGGTGCTCGTGGAAAACACTCAGCAATGCCCGCATTTTGGACAGATCTTCGGCCGGCTCGGCGGATGTGCCGTTTTCGTTCGCGGCTGTGGCGGAAATCTGCTAAGGATGACGACATTTTCCGAGTGAATTGTTCCGGAGGGCGGACCGGACCATGCGTTTCGCTGGACCTCGCGGGGGCACTCGATCCTTGGCCGTTCCAGGGCTGGTGGGGGCCGGTGTCTCCCTGTCGCTCGTCCTCTTCGTCTTCCTGCAGCTTCAGGCCCGGGACGCGACGCGCGGGCTGCTGGAACGCGCCGCCATCCAGTACGAGCAGGCGCTGCAGGAGCGCATCGACAACAAGATCTTCCTGCTGACCGCCCTGCGTGGCCTGTTCGCGCGCACCGCCATGGTGTCCGACGAGGCGTTCGCCGCCGCCGTGGAGCCGATGCTGCCGCTCTACACCAGTTTGACCGCGGTGGGCTGGGTGCTCCGGGTCACGCCCGGCGACGAGGCCCGGCTGGAGCGCGAGGCCCGGATGGAGGGCGTCGACGGCTTCGCGGTGCATGGGCCCGCCGGCGCGGCGGGCGACGTCGATCCCCCCGGCGGCGACCGTTTCGTGCTGTTCCATCAGCAGCCGGCCTACGCCGACCGGTCGGCGCTCGGCCTCGACCTCGGCCGCTTGCCCGGCCACGCCGAGGCGCTGCGGCGGGCCTGTGCCGGAGACCGGATCACCGCGGCGATGGCCGGGCCGGAGCGGCTGCGGCTGTTCCTGCCGGTCTACCGCGCGTCGCCCGTGCCGGCCGCGGCCGAGGCGCGGTGCGCCGCGGTGTCGGGCTATCTCACCGCCGAGGTGGCGGTCGACCGGATGATGGCGGTGGTCGTCGCCTCGCTGCCGCCGCCGCGTCCCGACGTGCTGCTGCTCGACACGACGGGCGACGGCCGGCCGATGGTGCTGGCCGCCAGCGACCCGGCGCTGGCGGCCGCCGACACCGTGGCGGCGGCGGCGGTGGTCCGCCCGCTGCCGCTGGGTGGCCGGCGCTGGGCGGTGGCGGTCCCCTTCCCGCCAGGAGCGCCCGTTCCCGGCGATCCGGCCGCCTGGGGCGCCCTCGGCATCGGCCTGCTGCTGACCGCGCTGCTGGCGGTCCACCTCCACCGCGAGGGCCGGGCGCGCGACATGCTGCAGGCCGAGGCGCGCGCCCGGTCGGCCATGGCGCGCATGCTGCGCGAGAGCGAGGAGCGGTTCCGGCTGGCCCTGCGCTACTCCCATGTGTCCGTGTTCAGCCAGGACCGCGAATTGCGCTACGTCTGGGTCTACAACCCCCAGACCCCGCTGCCCGCCGAGCGCTTCATCGGCCGGCGCCACGCCGACCTCTTCACGCCCGCCGACGCCGCCCGGCTCGACGCCATCAAGCGGCGGGTGATGGACTCCGGACTGGGCGACCGCCAGGAGGTGGCGCTGACGGTGGGGGACCGCCAAGTCGTCATCGACCTGGTCGTCGAGCCGCTGCACGACGACGACGGCGCCGTGGTCGGCGTCATCTGCGCCTCCATCGACATCACCGAGAGCACGCGGATCAAGCGCGCCCTGGCGGAGGCCCACGCCGAGGCGGAGCGGGCGAACCGCGCCAAGAGCCGCTTCCTCGCCGCCGCCAGCCACGACCTGCGCCAGCCCTTCCAGGCCATGAGCCTGTTCCATCACATCCTGATGGCGCGGCTGACCGACGACGGCCAGAAGGAGATCGCCGGCAAGCTGGGCGAGGCGCTGGCGGCCGGCAACGCCCTGCTGACGGCGCTGCTCGACACCTCCGCCCTGGAGGTCGGCAACGTCACGCCGCGCGTCGTCGAGTTCCCGTTCCGCACCATCGCCGAACGCCTGGCCACCGAGGTGTCCGACCAGGCGGCCGAGAAGGGGCTGCGCTTCCGCATGGTGGCGACCGCCGCGGTGATCCGCAGCGACCCCGTCCTCCTGGAGCGGGTGGTGCGCAACCTGCTGGTCAACGCCCTGCGCTACACCCGCCAGGGCGGCATCCTGCTGGGCTGCCGCGTGCGCGGCGGCCGGCTCCGGGTGGAGGTGTGGGACACCGGCCCGGGCATCCCCGACGACCAGATGGAACGCATCTTCGAGGATTTCTACCGCGGCAAGGCCGACCGGGCCGACGGCGGGCGCGGCCTCGGCCTCGGCCTGTCGATCGTCCGCCGCACCGCCGACATCCTCGACCATCCCGTCGACGTCCGTTCCCGCGTCGGGCGCGGCACCGTTTTCTCCGTCTCGGTGCCGCTCGTCGACTCGGGCCGCTCCGGCGGACCGGCGACGCCCGCCTGTCCGGCCGGCAGCGTCGCCCGGCCGGCGTCGACGGTGGCACCCTGAGCAGGTTTGCCCAGGCCGGGCCACAGATGCCCCGGCCTGGGCAAACCTGCGGACTCTATGGTTTTGCAGGTTTTCCGAGCCCGCCCAAAGGTGGGCGGAGTTCGGAAAACCTGCTTAGACCGGGCGGCGGCGTCGAATTGCCGCGGCACGCCGCCGGACCGCCGCTGTTGCAGCGGGTGGGCGCAGGGTCCGTCGCCTCGGCGGTGCCGTGCGGCGTCGGCAGGGCAAGTGTACGCACCGTTGTTGCGGTGCGAGGGAATTGACCTGAATCAATACCTTTTTAGTCAATGACCTGTAAGGACTTCCCGTCCCACCCCGCGTCATCCCGGTGCGACTTGACGCTCCGAGCGCATGGCCAGTAAACCTAGTCATGGAGAGCCGGCAGTCACGATTTGTGTGCAAGGCGATTTGCCTGGCCCCGGATCGAGTCTTGGAGCGCGCGGTGCACAAGGGGGGCGGACGCGGGTGCCGGCCGGCGCTGTCACACCGGAGTCACCGTGGCGGAGTATGAAGCCCGGGAGACGGACGCCGGCGGCATCGACGGCAACGCCTCCCGCCGACCCCGGCGGGAGGCCAACAACGACAACGCGCCGGAGGCGCCCGCCGGGCGGGGCCGACGGACGGGAGGATTCGGCCAGGACCACCCCGCGCCGCATCCCTAGGAGCACGGACGCCATGGACATCGCCATCGAGGCCGGCAAGGCCGGGCCCGCCGGAATGATTGAGAACCTTACCTTCGACGAGATCGAGATCGGCCGGTCGGCGAGCCTGTCGCGCCGTCTCACCATGTCCGACATCGAGCTGTTCGCCACCGTGTCGGGCGACATCAATCCCGCGCACCTCGACGAGGAGTACGCGGCCGACAGCCTGTTCCACAAGGTGATCGGCCACGGGATGTGGTCGGGCGCGCTGATCTCGGCGGTGCTGGGTACCCTGCTGCCCGGCCCGGGCACCATCTATCTCGGGCAGGACCTGCGGTTCCGCCGGCCGGTCGGCGTCGGCGACATCATCACCGCCACGGTGACCGCCAAGGAGAAGCGCGCGGACAAGAACGTGGTGGTCTTCGACTGCCAGTGCCTCAACCAGGAGGGCAAGGAGGTCGTCACCGGCACGGCCGAGGTGATCGCCCCCACCCGCAAGGTGCGCCGCGCCGCCCACGAGCTGCCGCAGGTGCAGTTCCTGCGCCACGACAAGCACGAGCTGCTGCTGAAGAAGTGCGAGGCCCTGCCGCCGGTGCCCACCGCGGTGGTGCATCCCTGCGACGAAAGCTCGCTGCGGGGCGCGGTCGAGGCGGCGGAAGCGGGCCTGATCGCCCCGGTGCTGGTCGGGCCGGAGGCGAAGATCCGTGCCCAGGCCGAGGTCTTCGGGCTCGACCTGCGCACCTACCGCATCGTCGACGTCCCGCATTCCCACGCCGCGGCCGAGGCCGGCGTGGCGCTGGCCCGGTCCGGCGAGGCCGAGGCGGTGATGAAGGGCTCGCTGCACACCGACGAACTGATGAGCGAGGTCGTGCGCAAGGACACCGGGCTGCGCACCGGCCGGCGCCTGTCCCACGTCTTCGTCATGAACGTGGCGACCTATCCGCGGGCCCTGCTGATCACCGACGCCGCGATCAACATCTACCCGAGCCTCGAGGACAAGGTCCACATCGTCCAGAACGCCATCGACCTGGCCAAGGTGCTGGGCGTCGAGACGCCCAAGGTCGCCATCCTCTCGGCGGTCGAGACGATCAATCCCAAGATCGCCTCGACCCTGGAGGCGGCGGCGCTCTGCAAGATGGCCGACCGCGGCCAGATCAAGGGCGGCATCCTCGACGGCCCGCTCGCCTTCGACAACGCCATCTCGGCCGAGGCCGCGCGCACCAAGGGCATCGTCTCCGAGGTGCCGGGCCAGGCCGACATCCTGCTGGTGCCCGACCTGGAGGCCGGCAACATGCTGGCCAAGCAGCTCTCCTTCCTGGCCAACGCCGACGCCGCCGGGATCGTCCTGGGCGCCCGCGTGCCGATCATCCTGACCAGCCGCGCCGACAACGTCCGCACCCGCCTGGCGTCCTGCGCCCTGGCCTCGCTGATCGCCGCGGCGCGGCGGCGCGGCGCCGCGGCGGCGGAGTAGTCGGCATGCAGATGTCGACGGATCACGCCATCCTGGTGATCAACGCCGGCTCCTCCAGCCTCAAGTTCTCGGTGTTCCGCGGCAGCGGCGACGATCTGACGGCGGCGATCACCGGCCAGATCTTCGGGATCGGCACCCAACCGCGGTTCGAGGCCAGGGACGCGGCCAAGCGTCCGCTGGCCGACCGGGCCTGGGTGCCGGGCGAGGCGGCCGACCGCACGGCGCTCCTGTCCTTCCTGCTGGAATGGATCGAGGACCACCTCGACGGTGCTCGGCTGCTGGCCGCCGGGCACCGGGTGGTGCACGGCGGCGCGGCGTACGCCGCGCCGATCCTGCTGGACGACGCGGTGATGGCGGAGCTGGAACGGCTGGTGCCGCTGGCGCCGCTGCACCAGCCGCACAATTTGGCCGCCATCCGGGCGCTGGCGCAGGGGTATCCCGACCTGCCCCAGGTGGCCTGCTTCGACACCGCCTTCCACCGCAGCCAGCCATGGCAGGCGCAGACCTTCGCCCTGCCGCGGGCGATGACCGAGTCCGGCATCCGCCGCTACGGCTTCCACGGCCTGTCCTACGAGTACATCGCCCGGCGCCTGCCGCAGGTGGCGCCCGAACTGGCCGACGCCCGCGTCGTCGTCTGCCATCTCGGCAGCGGCGCCAGCATGTGCGCCATCCGCGCCGGCAGCAGCGTCGACAGCACCATGGGCTTCACCGCCGTCGACGGGCTGCCCATGGGCACGCGCACCGGCGCCCTCGATCCCGGCGTGCTGGTCTATCTCATGCGCGAGAAGGGGATGGACGCCGACGCCCTGGAGCAGCTCCTCTATTACCGGTCGGGGCTGCTCGGCGTGTCCGGCATCTCCAACGACATGCGGGTGCTGCTGGAATCCGCGGATCCGCACGCGGCCGAGGCGGTGGAGCTGTTCTGCTTCCGCGTCGCCAAGGAGACGGGGGCGCTGGCCGCGTCGATGGGCGGCATCGACGCGCTGGTGTTCACCGCCGGCATCGGCGAGCGCTCGGCGCCGGTGCGGGCCCGCGTCGGCGAGAAGCTGGCCTGGCTCGGAGTCGCCATCGACGAGGCCGCCAACGCGGCCAACGGGCCGAGGATCAGCAGCGGGCGAAGCCGGCTGCCGGTGTGGGTGATCCCCACCGACGAGGAGCGGATGATCGCGCTCCACACCCTGAAGGCGATGACGGCGGGCTGAGGGGACCGGCGGCCGGCCGGCGGCGGCCGCTACACCCCGCGGCCGCCCTGCAGGAAGGTCTGCAGCTTGCGCTGGTAGAAGGGTTGCGGCGACTGGTAGCGCGCCACCAGCCCATGCTCCTCGTCGAGACGGACGACGATGCCGCGGCACTGGAAGTCGATGTTCTCCTCGCCGATCTCGAAGGCGATGCGGAAATCGAACATCTGGCGGGCGATCAGGTCGCCGTCGTAGGGGCGGATGCGGAACGAGCCCAGGGCGAACTCTTCCGGCTGATACTGGTGCCGGTCGATGATGATGCGCGGCAGGGCCGCGGCACTCGTCTTCTTCGCCGTCGCGCCGGGAGCGGCGGCCTTGCCGCGGCCGCGAAACATCGATAGGAGCGACATGTGCGCCAGACCTCGCGTGCCGGAAGGGGAACCCCGACCAAAAGCCATACCTCCACCACTGTCCGCGGCAGCCGGTTGAACAACCGTTAACGAAGCGGCGAACCGTTCGATCTGCCGCACAATTGGCATGCCAACATCGGCCGCGCCGGGCCCGACCGGGACGATCGGCCGCATGTGGGGCGAGCATGGCCCCCATGCCCGCCGGCCGACGCCGGCGCGCTCGTCCGTCCGCCCGGATGGGATTAGTCTCGTCCGACACGGTGTCCAGTCTCCGCGGACCGCGTGCAAGACGGGGTCCCGGCCGTTTCCCGTGCCCGCTCGCGGGCCCCGCGCGTCGGCGCGGCGGAGGGGAGCCGCACCAGGGCTTGGACGCGACGCATGAACGCTTGCAGTTCGGGATGCCGCCGGAGGCGGCCGTGTGCGGACGATCCGGCGCCCAGGAGAGGAGAGCCGCCATGATGCAGCGCCATGTCGGGGACCTGCTCGGCAACCGCCGTGTCGTCACCCTGCCGCCCGGTGCCACCGTCCGCCAGGCCGCCGTCCAGATGGCGGCGGCGCACGTCGCCTCGGTGGTCGTCACGGCGGGCGCCGACGACCGTCTGGAGGGGATCTTCACGGAGCGCGACCTGACCGCGCGGGTGGTCGCCGGCGGCCTCGATCCCGACACCACGCCGCTCGCCGCGGTGATGACGCCCTGTCCCATCGCCGTCGACCGCGGCACCACCGTGCGCGACGCGCTGCGCCGCATGGCCGGCAACCGGCTGCGTCACCTTCCGGTGGTCGAGGACGGCAGGGTGGTGGGCGTCCTGTCCGTGCGCGACGTCGTGGGCGAGGAGCTCGCCCGGCTCGACCGCGAGAAGGAGCTGGCGGACAGCCTGACCGAGGTCATCTGAGCCGCCGCCCGGCGCCGCGCCTAGAGCAAGATCGCTTTTGGCCGATCCGGCCAAAAGCGATCTTGCTCTAACCATTTGAATTGAGAGCGGGATTCACACTCCAGGCGATTCCACCCGGAGTGATCCCGCTCTACCGGCCGAAGGCGCGGCGCCGCGCCTCGGCCTCGTCGGCCGGGACGATGTCCATGCCGATCGGCCACAGGGCGAGGCCGGCCAGCTTCAGGTGGGCCCAGGCGAAGGGCAGGCCGATGATGGTCAGCGCCAGCCCGACCGCGGTGATGAGGTGGCCGAGCGCCAGCCACCAGCCGGCGAAGACGAACCACAGGACGTTGCCGAGCGTGCCGAGCGCGCCGGTGCCCATATCCTCGCGCCCGCTGTGGGCGTCGCGGCGCACCGCCTGCTGGCCGAACGGCAGCAGCGTGTACCAGGCGATGGTGAAGGCGGCGCGGGCCCAGGGAATGCCGACGATCGTGATGATCATGACGACGCCGGCGATCAGCCAGCCCACCGCCATCCAGATGCCGCCGGTCAGCACCCAGAGAATGTTCAGCACCAGGCTCAGCAAGGACATGGCTTCTTCTCCCGTTTCGCCCACATGTGGGGAGGCGGCGGGCCGCGGACCAGACCCCGCCGGGCGGGAGGAAGCGTGAACGTGGGCGAAAGCGGATTCACCGGCGGCGAGGCCGCGGCGCGCGGCCTGTGGCGCCTCGCGCCGGACGTCGCCTACCTGAACCACGGCGGCTTCGGCGCCACCCCCGCCGCGGTGCTGGAGGTCCAGGCGGCGCTGCGCGAGCGCATCGAGGCGGCGCCCGGCCCGTTCTTCGCCCACGAGCATCCGGCCCTGCTGCGGGCCGCCGCGGCCGCCGTCGCCGGCTGGCTGGGCGGCCGCGGCGAGGATCTCGTGTTCGTCGACAACGCCACCGCCGCGGTCAACGCGGTGCTGCGCTCCTTCGCCCTGGAGCGGGGCGACGAGCTGCTGGTGACCTCGACCACCTACGGTGCGGTGCGCACCGCCGCCCGCTTCGCCGCCGCCGCGCCCGGCGCCCGCGTGGTCGAGGCGGTCCTGCCCCTGGCGCCGTCCGGTCCGCAGGCGGTCGCCGCCGCGCTCGAGGCGGCGCTGACGCCGCGCACCCGGCTCGCCGTCATCGACCACGTCGTCTCGGAGACGGCCCAGGTGCTTCCGGTCGCCGAGCTGGCGGCACGGCTGCGGGCGCGCGGCGTGGCGGTGCTGGTCGACGGCGCCCACGCGCCGGGGCAGGTGCCGCTCGACGTCGCGGCGGTGGGGGCCGACTGGTACGCCGCCAACCTGCACAAATGGGCCTTCGCGCCGCGCAGCTGCGGCGTGCTGTGGGCGGCGCCGCACCGCCAGGACGGGCTGGTCCCGCCGGTCGTGTCGTGGGGCTACGGCCAGGGCTACACCGCGGCGTTCGACTGGATGGGCACCCGCGACCCGACGCCCTGGCTGGCGGCCCCGGCCGGCATCGCCTTCCACGAGCGGCTGGGCGGCGCCCGGCTGATGGCGGAGAACCGCGCCCGCGTGCTGGCCGCCGCCCGCCTGCTGGAGGAGGCCTGGGGCGTGCGGGCGCCGGTGCCGGAGGCGATGACCGCGGCGATGCGGCTGGTGCCGCTGCCCGGCGACGCGCCCGCCACCGCCGAAGCGGCGGCGGCGCTGCGCCGCCGCCTGTGGGAGGAGGCCCGAATCGAGGTGCCGGTCCTGGCGCTCGGCGGCCGGCTGTGGGTGCGGCTGTCGGCCCAGGCCTACACCACCGCCGCCGACGCCGGGCGGCTGGCGGCGGCGGTGCGCCCTGCGACAGGGTGACGCCCGGGGTTCACGAAACGGTCATCGGCCGGGCGTCGCGGCAGGGAGTAGGATCGCCCGGGCGGCTTCCCCACCGGCCGACGGTGCAGCCATGGAAAAGACACGCATCATCGACGTCCTCGGCGAGGACGCGCTGCGTCTTCCCGGGATGCTCAACGAGGCGCTCGCCGCGAACGACCGCGCCAAGTACGGCTTCGCCCTGTTCCAGACGGCGGTCGCCAACGCCGCCCGCCCCGACCCGGAGGCGCCGACCCTGGCCGCCGAGCGCGTCGCCGCCGGCATCGACGACGACACCCTCGACGGCGTCGTCGCCGCGTGCCGCCAGGCCGAGGGCGGCTTCCTCCTGCCCGGCGCGGCGGGCCTGCACGCGCGCCTGGTCGCCGACGTGGCGCGCATGCTGGCGCCGCTGGAGCGCGCCGGAACGGCCGACGCCGCGGCCCTGCGCCAGCGCTGCGAGCGCCTGCTGGCGGCGCTGCCGGCACCCCGCGGCGACACCCTCGACGCCGGCTACGTGCCGGCCATCGCCTCCACCGACCGGGCGCACGGCGACAGCCTGCACCTCCTCGTGATGGACCTGCACAAGGCGCTGAACGCGCTGCAGACGCGCATCGCCGGCGGCGACGTCGACGGCGCCAGCGTCTACGGGCTGCTGCCCGACGACGAGCCTCTGGTGCGCGCCTTCATGCGCGGCCTGCACCGGACGGGCGCCCTCAAGTTCGACCATCCCGGGCTCGGCACCACGGCGACGCGCAGCGGCGGCCGGCTCATCCTGCAGAACGACATCGGCACCACCGACGCCCACGTCCTGGTCGTCCACGTCGAGGACCTCGCGGTCACCGTCACCTACACCGACGTGCACCTCGAGCGCCTGCTGTTCCTGCAGTCCCTGCTCGGCCGCTTCGCCGTCGCCTGGGACGACGCCCGCACCCGCCGGGCCGAGGGGCTGGAGGACCAGGGGCTGTTCCACCTGACGGTGGGAACCCACCGCGCCGCCGACCGCGACGGGCTGGAGAGCTATCTCGCCTTCCTGGCGTCGCGGCTGGTGTTCCTCATCGACTGGAATCGCGCCCGCAAGCGCCTGCGCCCGTTCGTCGGCAAGAAGGCGGCGGTGGCCGTGCTGGCGTGGGCCGCCGAGAACGACGTCGGCCACCGCGGCTTTCTGGAGATGGGCGGCGAGCGCCTGCTGTACGACGCCATCACCGCCGCCGCCGACACGCCGCTGCAGTACGGCGAGACCCTGGCGGGGATGGTCGGCGAGGCGCGCGCCGTGGAGTTCCTGAAGTTCGTCCTGCGCATCTGCGCCGAGGGGCTGCTGCGCGGCCGCTCCGAGGCGCTGATCCGCGAGGAGGTGACGGCCGAGCTGATCACCTGCTTCAAGTCGGTCGAGGAGGGGCTGGTCGGGCTGGTGGCCGAGCACGCCGCCCTGATCGTCGAGTGCGCCCAGGCGGTGCGCGACGCCCTGCTGCGGGCGCCCCACGACCCGGCCGGGACGGTGGCCGTACGGCTGGCGCGGCGGGCCAAGACGTGGGAGAGCCGGGCCGACCGCTGCGTCACCCAGACCCGGGCCCTGCTCGAGCGCGGCCGCGGCCACGGCGCCTTCCGCCCGCTCCTGGAGAACGCCGACGACGCCATCGACGGGCTCGAGGAGACGGCCTTCCTCCTCACGCTGCTGCCCGAGGTGGGACCGGCCGCCGCCCTGTGCCCGGTGCAGCAGGAACTGGCGGGGCTGCTGGTCGACGCGGCGCAGGAGTACGTCAAGGCCGTGGAGGCGGCGCGCCACGTCCGCCGTGGCGGCGCCCGCGAGGACCTGACCGACTTCCTGGAGGCCGTGGACCGCATCGTCACGCTGGAGCGCCGGACCGACGACGTCCACCGGCGGGTCAAGGCCGGGCTGCTGAGGGACGCCGCCGACTTCCGCCAGCTCCACCTGTTCACCGAGACCGCCCGCACCCTGGAGGAGGCCGCCGACGCGCTGATGCGGGCGGCCCTGATCCTGCGCGACCACGTCCTCGGCGACGTGATGAAGGCCTGAGCCGCCGCACATCGGGAGGGACACCATGTCCGCTTCGGACCGCCCGCTGCAGATCTGGGACTTCGGAGTGCCCGGCCAGGGCCCGCCGCCGACGCCGCAGGAGGTCGGCTTCAAGGCCTACAACCTGATGCGCATGGCGGCGCTCCGGCTGCCGGTGCCGCCGGGCTTCGTGCTCGGCACCGGCTACTGCCGCGCCGTCCTCGCCGGCGCGGTCGACGAGGCGGAGCTGGAGGCGCGCGTCGCCGGCCACGTGCGGCGGCTGGAGGAGGCGAGCGGGCGCGGCTTCGGCAGCCCGCGCCGGCCGCTGCTGGTGTCGGTCCGCTCGGGCGCCGCGGTGTCCATGCCGGGCATGCTGGAGACCGTGCTCAACGTCGGCCTGTGCGAGACGACCCTGGGCGGCCTGCTGCGCCTCACCGGCAACCCGCGCCTGGTGTGGGACAGCTACGCCCGCCTCGTCCGCACCTTCGCCGAGGTGGTGCACGGCTGTCCGCACGAGCCCTTCGCCGCCCTGCTGGACCGGGCGGTGCGGCGCGACGGCGTGGACACCCCGGCCGAGCTGGACGGGCAGGCTCTGGCGGCGCTCGCCGGCGACGCGCTCGCCGTCTACCGCGAGCGGGTCGGCCATGCCTTTCCCCAGGATCCGCACCGCCAGCTGATGCAGGCGATCACCGCCGTGTTCCGCTCGTGGACGGCGGAGAAGGCGGTGGCCTACCGCCGCCTGCACGGGCTCGACGATCGCGCCGGCACGGCGGTCACCGTGCAGGCCATGGTGTTCGGCAACGCCGGCGGCACCTCGGGCTCGGGCGTCGCCTTCACCCGCGACCCGGCCACGGGGGAGGACCGGCTCTACATGGACTTCCTGTTCAACGCCCAGGGCGAGGACGTGGTCTCCGGCCGCAGCGCGGTGCGCGACTCCGACCTGGCGGCGGTCCTGCCCGAGGTGGCGGCCGAGCTGGCCCGCGTGCGCCGCGTGCTGGAGGCCGAGATGCGCGACATGCAGGAGTTCGAGTTCACGGTGGAGGAGGGCCGCCTCCACCTGCTGCAGACGCGCACCGGCAAGCGCACGCCCTGGGCCGCCCTGCGCATCGCCGTCGATCTCGTCGGCGCGGGCCGGCTGACGCCCGGGGAAGGGCTGCGCCTGCTCGACGGCATCGACCTCGACCGGCTGGAGCGCGTCCGCCTGGTCGGCGCCGACGACGGGCTGTGCCTCGGCCGGGCGGTGCCGGCCGGGATCGGCGTCGCCGTCGGGCCGATCGCCTTCGACGCGCGGGCGGCGCGGGAGTTCGCCGCCCAGGGGCGCCCGGCCATCCTCGTGCGTCCCGACATCGCCACCGCCGACATCGCCGGCATCGCCGCGGCGGCCGGCGTGCTCACGGCGGTCGGTGGGCGCACCTCGCACGCCGCCGTGATCGCCCGCCAGCTCGACAAGGTGTGCCTCGTCGGCTGCGAGGGGCTGTCCGTCGACGGGGAGGCGCGGACCTGCACCCTGTGGGGCCGCCGCTTCGCCGAAGGGGACGTGCTGACCCTCGACGCCGACGGCGGCACCGTCCGCGCCGGCGCGGTGTCCCTCGTGCGCGAGCGGCCGGACGCCGAGCGGACGGTCGTCGCCGCCTGGCGGCGCGGCGACCGCGGCTGACGGCGCGGCTGCGGCGTTTCGCCGCGCCCCGGCCGGTGCGGACGCCGCCGGACGGCCCGTCCGGGTCCGCCGCGCCGCGGCCCGGCACGCCGTCGAGCGCCGCCGCTTGCATCGTCTGCGCGGTTGCGGGATTCTCCTTGCCGTCCGCAAGAGGGGTCTCGACCTCCGCCATCGGGAGATGCCGTTGCCGCAACCCGCCGTCGAGACGCCGTTGGACGACTCCCATCGTTCCGCCGAGACACGGCTGTACCGGCTGCAGTTCGTCGCGTCCCTCATCCTCTCGGCGCTCCTCGTGCTCGGTCTCGGCCTGTTCCTGGTGTACCAGCACGTCGCCGACTTCCAGGCCGGCCGGGCGCTCGCCGAGGCGCGCTACATCGAGGCGCAGCGCACGGTGCTGGTCCAGCAGGTGGAGAACGCGCGCGACTATCTCGCCTTCATGCGCTCGCGCACCGAGGTGGTGCTCAAGGACGCGATCCGCGCCCAGGTCGACCTCGCCCACGCCATCGCCACCGCCGTCCACGAGCGCGAAAGCGGCCGCCGCCCGCCGGCGGAGGTCCAGGACATGATCCGCGAGACGCTGCGGCCCCTGCGGTTCTTCGACGGGCGCGGCTATTTCTTCGTCGACGACCTCCAGGGCATCTGCGTCCTGCTGCCCATCAATCCCGAGCTGGAGGGCACGTCGCTGCTCGACAACCGGGACGACGCCGGGACCTTCATCATGCGCGACCTCATCCGCGCCGTGGAGGGGCCCGGGCACCGCGGCTTCGCGCGCTACCGCTGGTACGTGCCGGGCGGCGACGGACGCATGATGGAGAAGATCGCCTACGCCCGCCGCTTCGAGCCCTACGACTGGCTGATCGGCGCCGGCGAATATCTCGATCTCGTCGAGCAGCGGCTGCAGGAGGAGGCCCTCGCCCGGATGCGGGCGCTGCGCTTCGGCTCGGACGGCTACATCGCCGTCCTGCGGTCGGACGGCATGGTGCTGGTGTCGCCGATGACGCCGGACTCCGAGGGCCGGCTGGCGGCGGCCCTGCCGTCCGCCGAGGAGCGCCGGCTGATGGAGCGGCTGGTCGAGCAGGGCAACGCGGGCGGCGGCATCCTGCGCTACGACTGGCGGCGGCCGGCCACCGGGCGCATGGCGCCCAAGCTCTCCTACGTCTCCGCCCCCGACGCGTGGGGCTGGATCCTCGTCGCCGGGGTCTATCTCGACGATCTCGAGGCCGACCTGGCCGACCAGCGCCGCGAGCTGCGCGAGGGCGTCGAGCTGCGCATCGCCACCACGGTCGGGGTGCTGCTGCTAGCGCTGGCCGGCTCCAGCGCCACCTCGTGGCTGGTCACCCGGTGGATCCGCCGGCTGGTCGGCGGCTATCGCACCCGCGCGGCCGAGAGCGACACCATGCTGCGCGAGCGCGCGCGCCAGCTTCACCTCGCCAACTTCTTCCTCGACCACGTCTCGGAGATCGTCGTCCTGGCCGATGCGGAGCGCCGCGTCACCTCCGTCAATCCCTTCGGCTGCGCCGCCCTGGGCGCGCCGCTGGACGACCTCGTCGGCCGCCCCTCGGTGCTGCTCAAGGGCGTCGGCGACGGCGAGGGCGCCCGCTACGACACCGAATACCGCCGGCCGGACGGGCGCATCCTGCAGCTCGAGGTCACCGCCAGCCGCCTCGTCTACGACGGCCACGACCATTTCTGCGCCATCGCCCGCGACGTCACCGAGCGGCGCCGCGCCGAATGGGAGATGGGCCTGGCCGCCAAGGTGTTCGACCACGCCGTCGAGGGCATGATGGTCACCGACGCCGAGGCCCGCATGGTGGCGGTGAACGACGCCTTCGTGCGCATCACCGGCTTCGCCCGCGGCGAGGCGCTCGGCCGGGATCCGAAGATCCTGGCGTCCGGCCGCCACGACCCCGAGTTCTACGCCGCCCTGTGGCGCGCCCTGCTGGACGACGGCCAGTGGACCGGCGAGATCTGGAACCGCCGCAAGTCCGGCGAGGTCTACCCGGAGTGGCTGAGCATCCAGGCGGTGCGCGACGGGAGCGGCGGCGTGGTGAACTACATCGCCGCCTTCACCGATCTCAGCGAATCGCGGGCCCAGGAGGAGCGCATCCGCCGCCTCGCCCAGTACGACATCCTGACCGAGCTGCCCAACCGCGTCCTGCTGCGCGACCGGCTGGAGCGGGCGCTGGCGGCGGCGCAGCGCAGCGGGCACAGGGTGGGCGTGCTGGTGGTCGACCTCGACCGCTTCAAGACGGTCAACGATTCCCTCGGCCACGCCGTCGGCGACGCCCTGCTGCGCGAGATGGCCGCACGCCTGAGCCGGGCGGTGCGGACGAGCGACACCGTCAGCCGCCAGGGCGGCGACGAGTTCGTGATCCTGCTGTGCGACCTCGAGGTGCCCGAGGCCGCCGGCGGGGTCGCCCGCAAGCTGCTGCACGCCCTGTCGGAGCCCTGCCGGGTCGCCGGGCACGAGCTGCGGGTGACGCCCTCCATCGGCATCGCCGTCTCGCCCGACGACGGCGCCACCGTCGACGCGCTGCTCAAAAGCGCGGACATGGCGATGTACGCCGCCAAGGACTCGGGCCGCGCCACCTACCGGTTCTTCACGGCCGACCTCAACCGCCGGGCGTCGGACCGGCTGTGGCTGGAGAACAACCTGCGCCGCGCCATCGAGAACGGCGAGATGGAGCTGCATTACCAGCCGCAGATCCGCATCGACGGCCGCCGCCTGGTGGGCTGCGAGGCGCTGGTGCGCTGGCGCGAGCCCGACGGCCGCCTGATCCCGCCCTCCCAGTTCATTCCCATCGCCGAGGAGACCGGGCTGATCCTGGCGCTCGGCGACTGGGTGCTCGACGAGGCGTGCCGCCGCGCCGCCGCCCTGCCGCCGCCCGATGGGTCGGACGGGGCGTTCCGCATGGCCGTCAACCTGTCGGTGGTGCAGCTGCGCCGGCCCGGCCTGTGGCAGCGGGTGGCCGACACGCTGGGCCGCCACGGGCTGCCGGCCGAGCGGCTGGAGCTGGAGGTCACCGAGTCCATGCTGATGGAGGAGTCCGGGACGGTGACCGACACCCTGGCGCGCCTGCGCGAGATGGGGGTGGCGCTGGCCATCGACGATTTCGGCACGGGCTACTCGTCGCTCGGCTACCTCCGGCGCTTCCACGCGGACAAGCTGAAGATCGACCGCAGCTTCGTCGACGGCCTGTGCACCGGCCCCGACGGCGGGGTGATCGTCGCCGCCATCGTCAGCATGGCGCGGTCGCTCGGCATGGAGACGCTGGCCGAGGGGGTGGAGACGGCCGAGCAGTTCGACGCCCTCGCCGCCATGGGGTGCGAGCAGGTCCAGGGCTTCCTCGTCGGCCGCCCCATGCCCTTCGCCGAGTTCGCCGCGTTCGCGGCGCGCCCCGGCGAGGAGCGGCTCGACGCCTGACGGCGCGCTACAGGCGCCGCCGCACGATGGCGGCGATCTCGGCGTCCTCCAGCACCACCGGGTTGGTCGTCATCGACGAGCCGCGGCTGTCGGCGACGATGCGGCCGACGTCGGCCTCGGCGACCCCGTAGGCCGCCAGGCGGGGCAGGGCGAGCCGTTCCTGCCAGCCGCGCAGCACGGCCACCAGCGCGTCCTGCGCCGCCGTGTCGTCCATGGCGGCGGCGGTCGGCGCCGCCGTGTCGTCCATGCCGGCGGCGGTCGGCCCGGCTAGCAGGCGGCCGGCGCGCGCGTAGCGGGGCAGGGCCGGCCCGTCGGGGCGGCGCTCGCGCAGGGCGGCGAGGTTGACGGCGGTGGCCTCGGCGACCAGGGTGCCGCACACCACCCCGTGGGGGATCGGGAAGAAGGCGCCGAGCGGCGAGGCCAGCCCGTGCACCGAGCCGAGGCCGGTCTGCGCCAGGCAGATCCCCGACAGCAGCGCCGCGTAGGCGAGCCGGCCGCGGCCCTCGGCGCTGCCCTCCAGGGCCGGGAAGAAGCCGGCGGCGAAGGCCTCCAGGCCCGACCAGGCGAGCGCCTCGGTCAGCGGGTTGGCGCGGGTGGAGACCAGCGATTCCAGGAGCTGGGTGAAGGCGTCCATGCCGTTGGCGGCGAGCTGGCCGGGCGGGCAGGTCGCCAGCAGGTCGGGGTCGACCACCGCCACCCGGGCGACCAGCGCGTCGTCGCGGAACGACTTCTTGAAGCCGGCCGGGCCGTGGCGGCTGAGCACGGCGTTCTTGGTCGCCTCGCTGCCGGTGCCGGCGGTGGTCGGCACGGCGACGAAGGGCAGGGCGGGGCCGGTGTAGGGGACGCCGCGCCCGACCCCCTCCAGGTGGTCGAGCACCGAGTTGCCGGGCACCAGCAGCCCGGCCAGCGCCTTGGCGAAGTCGAGCACCGAGCCGCCGCCGATGCCGACCACCACGGCGATCCCGTCGCCGCGGTGGGCCGCCACCGCCGCGTCCACCTGCTCCGGCGACGGCTCGCCGGCGATGGCGGTGGCGCTCCAGGCGACGCCGCGTGCCGCCAGCCCGTCGAGCAGGGCCTGCCAGCGCGGCGAGGCGCGGAACGAGGCGCCGCCGGTGACCAGCAGCGCCCGCCCGCCCAGGGCGGCGATCTCGTCGGGCAGGCCGGCGACGCTGCCCGCGCCGAAGACGATGCGCGGCAGGCGGGCGATGGCGAAGGGGGCGATGGGGGGCATGGCGGCTCGCAAGGGGACAGGGGAGTGGACGCGGCGGTCCCCCCTCCCGCCCTCCCCCCACTGCGCGGGGGGAGGAGAAAAGCCCTCCCCCGCGCAGTGGGGGAGGGTTGGGTGGGGGACCGCCGCGACGGTGTGGGCCAGGGCGGCAACGCCGCCCCCTCTTCGTTCAGGGCGGCAACGCCGCCCCCTCGTCCTTCAGCCCGACACCGGTCAGCCGGCGCCGCCGCGCCTCGGTCATCAGGCGGACCAGCGTGTCGGCGGCGGTGTCGTAGTCCAGGCCGTCGGGCGGGTGGATGTTGGAGATGCAGTTGCGCTCGGCGTCGCTGCGGCCGGGCCGCGGCTCCCAGGTGAGATAGACGCCGAGGCTGTCGGCGGCGCTGAGCCCCGGCCGCTCGCCGATCAGCACCGCCACCAGGGCGGCGCCGAGGCGCTGGCCGACGGCGTCGCCGAGCGCCACCCGCGCCTGGTGGGCCAGCACCACCGGCGCCACGCGCCAGCCGGCGAGGCGGGCCAGCACCGTCTTCAGCATGGGGGCGGCGTGGGCGTGCACCGCGGTCGCCGACAGCCCGTCGCCGATCACGAAGGCGACGTCGTACGCCCCCGCGGCCAGCGCCGCCGCACTCTCCGGCGCCAGCCGCCGGCCGAGGTCGGGGCGCTGCAGGTAGGTGGCGCGGTCGGGGGCGGCGCTGCGCACCTCGACGGCGGCGAGCCCGTCCAGGCCGGCGGTCACCGCGGCGGGGTCGAAGGGGGTGTGGACGGCGTCGCGGGCGCGGGCGTGGGCGAGCTGGAAATCGAGCAGCGCCGTCGTCGGCAGCCCGTCGCCGCTGCGGCCCAGGCCGATGCGGGCGCGGGTGGCGGCGCGCAGGCGCGCCCAGGGGTCGTTCGCCGGGGCGGTCATGCGGCGGTGTCCGCGCCGGCGAGCAGGGCCCGGAGCCGCGGCGCCGGCAGCTCGCGCACCCGGCCGTCGTCGCCGAGCAGGCCCATGCCGTCGAGCCAGGACTCGAACTCCGGCGCCGGCCGCAGGCCCAGCGCGCTGCGCAGGTAGAGGGCGTCGTGGTAGGAGGTGCTCTGGTAGTTCAGCATGACGTCGTCGGCCCCCGGCACGCCCATGACGAAGTTGACGCCGGCGACCCCCAGCAGGGTGAGCAGGCCGTCCATGTCGTCCTGGTCGGCCTCGGCGTGGTTGGTGTAGCAGACGTCCACCCCCATGGGCAGGCCGAGCAGCTTGCCGCAGAAATGGTCCTCCAGCCCGGCGCGGGCGATCTGCTTGCCGTCGTAGAGGTATTCCGGGCCGATGAAGCCGACCACCGTGTTGACCAGCAGCGGCTTGAAGGCGCGGGCGACGGCGTAGGCGCGGGCCTCGCAGGTCTGCTGGTCGACGCCGTGGTGGGCGTCGGCCGACAGCGCCGAGCCCTGGCCGGTCTCGAAGTACATGACGTTGTCGCCCACCGTGTGGCGGCCGAGCGACAGGGCGGCGTCGCGCCCCTCCTTCAGCACCGCGAGGTCGACGCCGAAGGCGCGGTTGGCGGCCTCGGTGCCGGCGATCGACTGGAAGACGAGGTCGACGGGGGCGCCGCGCTCGATGCAGGCGAGCGTGTTGGTGACGTGGGTCAGCACGCAGGACTGGGTGGGGATGGCGTAGCGCCGGCGCACCTCGTCGATCAGGGTCAGCAGCGCCATCGCCGCGGGGATGCTGTCGGTGGCCGGGTTGATGCCGATGACGGCGTCGCCGCAGCCCATCACCAGCCCGTCGAGGATCGAGGCGGCGATGCCGCGCGGGTCGTCGGTGGGGTGGTTGGGCTGGATGCGCACGGCCAGCCGGCCGGGCAGGCCCAGCGTGTCGCGGAAGGCGGAGACGACGCGGATCTTGCGGGCCACGGCGATGAGGTCCTGGTTGCGCATCAGCTTCGACACGGCGGCCGCCATCTCCGGCGTCAGCCCCGGCGCCAGCGCCGCCAGCGCCGCGCCGTCGGCGGCGTCGGACAGCAGCCAGTCGCGCAGGCCGCCGACGGTGAGGGCGGCGACCGGCGCGAAGGCCGCCCGGTCGTGGGTGTCGACGATGAGGCGGGTGACCTCGTCCGTCTCGTAGGGCACCACCGCCTCGTTGAGGAACGCGGCGAGCGGCAGGTCGGCGAGGACCCTCCGGGCGGCGACCCGCTGCTCGTCGCTCGCCGCCGCCACCCCGGCCAGCGCGTCGCCGGAGCGGAACGGCGTGGCGGCGGCGAGCAGGGCCTTGAGGTCGGCAAAGACGTGGCGGGTGTGGCCGACGGTGGTGGCGTGCATGACACTCCCCGGGCTGCGCGGACCCGCCAGCCTACCGCATCGCGGCACGGCGCCAAAGCCGGATGAGCGGTGGCGGGCGGGGTGCCTTCGGAGCGCGCCGCCGCCGGGGCCGGGGGTGGCGATCCGCGGCCCGGCGCGGAGGGTGACGCCTCCGCGACGGCGTCGTCGTGGGTGATGGCAACGTTTCGATCCACGCCCTCACGCGGAGGGCGACCCAGGCACCGCCGCCGATCAGGTAGCCGTTGGTGACGTTTCGATCCACGCCCTCGCACGGAGGGCGACGCTCCACTTCCCGGACCGAGGCCCGGTGCTTCTCGGTTTCGATCTACGCCGCACGGAGGGCGACCAGCACGGACCTGACCCTCGCCGAGCTGATGGCGTTTCGATCCACGTCCTCGCACGGAGGGCGACGTGGTCGGTTCGTTGACGTGGGTGGCGACCAAGCGTTTCGATCCACGCCTCGCACGGAGGGCGACCTCGCCGGTGCGTCGCTCCGGTCCGCGGTGCATCGTTTCGATCCACGCCCTCGCACGGAGGGCGACGAGATAGCGCGGTAGTCGGCGGCCAGCGTGCGCAGCGCCTCCAGGCAGGGGCGCAGGAAGGGCAGGGGCAGGGTCTGCGCCTCGTCCAGCACGATGACCGAGCCGGCGATGTTGTGGAGCTTGCGGCAGCGCGACGGGCGCGCCGCGAACAGGCTCTCGAAGAACTGGACGGCGGTCGTCACCACCACCGGGCGGTCCCAGTTCTCCGCGGCCTGGCGGATCTTGCGGCCGCCGTCGCGGTCCTCGTCGTCGCGTCCCGTCCCCTTGGCCGCCGCGCCGGGATCGTAGGCGCTGTGGTGTTCCAGCACCGCGTCGTCGTCGCCCAGCGCCTCGCGGAACACGTCGGCCGTCTGCTCGACGATGGAGGTGAAGGGAATGACGTGGATGACCCGGCGGAAGCCGGGATGGTGGTGCGCGTGCTCCAATGCGAAGGCCAGCGACGCCAGGGTCTTGCCGCCGCCGGTCGGCACGGTCAGCGAGAACAGGCCCGGCGGCAGCGCCGCCCGTTCCATCACCGTGTCGAGGACGCGGCCGCGCAACGCGTTGACCGGGCTGAGGGGCTTTTCGAGCTTGTCAGCCTTTTCGGTCATGTGCGCAGCCAGCCGATCCCGCACCTCCGCCAGCCCGACGACACTGCCGCGGTCGGGCGTCTGGCCGTCGAGTCCGAGATAGTAGCGCTCGGTCTCCAGGAAGTCGGCGTCGACCAGGCAGGAGAACAGCATCCGGCCGAGCAGGGACGCAGCGAGCGGCGCTGCGTCGGGATCGCGGCGGCGTGCTCCCAGTTCGGCCAGCACCGCGTCGGCGGGCGGCAGATCGATGCCGGCCGGCGGGCGTGGCGGCGCGCATCCCTTCAGCCGCTCCTTGAGGGGCGTAGCGCCCGCACCGGCCCGGCTGCCGTTGGCGAGGCCGGCGTGGTGGCCGGCGATGCCGAACGCCAGCAGCTTGCCCAGGGGATGGCCATAGAGTGCCATGGCCAGGGCGGCGCCGGCGGTGGAGTGGTCGGGGCTGGTGCCCTTGCCGCGGATATAGGCCTGGAAGGCCGGCAGGGCTTTGCCGAGATCGTGCAGCCGCCCCATGGCCCGCACCGTCTCCGGGCAGCCGACGCGCGCCGCGAAGCCGGCGGCCCGGTCGCCCACCGCCCGCAGATGATCGCTCAGCGGCTCCCAGGCGCCTTCGTCGCGGCCGGGTGCGGAATGGGCGTAGAGCGGGGAGGCAGCCACGGCAGCGGACCCTCGTCAGAACAAACGAAGCGGTGCCGATGATGTTGCAGCACAACGGATCGGATGTAAAGCTGGCGCCATCCACCCGTATGACGCGCTTTCCCAATGGTGGGCCCGGGGCGGGCCGCCCCCTCGGTGTCCCGACGCCCCCGGCACCGGTGGACGGCGGCGACACGACGCACCGACGCGGACAGCGGCGGCGTGCGCGGCGGTCAGTCGGCGAGGTCGAGGCGTCGGTTGATGCGGTCGATCTGCTCACGCAGGCGGTCCATCTGGGCTTGCAAGTGAACCACGGTTTCCGCATCCCCAGCCTGATCCCGCCGAAGGCCAGCGATCATGCGACCTTGATCGTTGAGGCGCGACAGCATCTCGATCATCAGGCCTTCCATGGGTTCCTGTCGCTGATCGATCCGGCGCAGGTGGACCAGAACGAGATTTTCCGGCTCGTCGCTCATGTCGCTCCCCCCGCGTCGGTGACGATTGCGCTGCGCACGGATCGAATGTGGAGGCGGAGGCACCGCCTGTGAAGGCGCGAAGCCCTCGGCACGGCGTTCATCGGACGTCCCGGCGGAGCAGGGCGCTCATGGGCGATCGCCGACGGCGATGGCGTGCTTGTGCAGCTTGGCGTAGAGGTTGGTGCGCGACAGGCCGAGCGCCCGGGCGGCCTCCAGCTTGTTGCCGTCGGCCGCGGCGAGGGCGTCGAGGATGAGCGAGCGCTCCAGCGCGTCCATCGCCTCGGCCAGCGGACGTGCCTTCTCCGCCGGCGCCGGGCGGCGGGCGATGTCGGGGAGGATGTCGGCGAAGTCGCCGGCCTCGATGCGCTCGCCGTCCGTGCGCACGTACACCTGCTCGACGACGTTGGCCAGCTCGCGGACGTTGCCGGGCCAGTCGTGGCCGCGCAGGACGTCGAGGGCCGACGGCGTGAGGTCGCGCATCGGCTGGTCGAGGCTCGCCGCCACGCGCTCGGAAAAGAACGAGGCGAGGATCTCCAGGTCCTCCTTGCGCTCCCGCAGCGCCGGGAGATGGATGGGAAAGACGTTGAGCCGGTAGTAGAGGTCGGAGCGGAACGTGCCGGCGCGGACCATCTCCGGCAGGGGCCGGCTGGTGGCGGCGACGATGCGGACGTCGACCTTGACCACCTCGTTGGAGCCGAGCGGTTCCACCTCGCGCTCCTGCAGGGCGCGCAGCAGCTTGGCCTGGAGCGCCAGCGGCATGTCGCCGATCTCGTCGAGGAACAGCGTGCCGCCGTGCGCGAGCTGGAACTTGCCCGGCCGCGGCTGCCGCCCGGCGCCGGTGTACGCCCCCGGCGCCACGCCGAAGAACTCGGCCTCCAGCAGGGTCTCCGGCACGGCCGCGACGTTGATGCCGACGAAGGGGCGGTCGACCCGGTCCGACGCCGCGTGCACGGCGTGCGCCACCAGCTCCTTGCCCGTTCCCGTCTCGCCCGACAGCAGCACCGGCGAGGCGATCTGGCCGGCCTTGCGCACCAGCCGCTTCACCTGGCGCATCGCCGGGCCGAAGCCGACCAGGTTCTCCGCGGTGTATTTCGACGTCCGGCTGGCGGCCACCTCGCGCTCCATCCGCTCCAGGCGCGACTGCAGCTTGGCGAAGCGCTCGGCGATCGGGCGGAGATGGGCGAGGCTGTTCTTGAGCGCGAAGGCGATGGCGCCGATCACCTCGCCCCGCTCGTCGCGCAGGGGCAGCCGGCTCACCAGCAAGGTGTGCTCGCCGTAGCGCATGATGTCGAGCGGCAGCGAGCGCCCGGTCTCCACCACCTCGCGCATCCGGCTGTGCGGGATGATCCGTTCGACCGGATGGCCGACCAGGTCGGCCGAGGAGCGCAGCCCCAGCAGCGCCATCCGCTTGTCGTTGAACCAGACGTGCTTGTCGTTGGACCAGATGATCCGCGCCTCCTTGTCGACCAGGATGGCGCCGTCGATCATCTCGTCGATCATCACCATCAGCGCGCGCGCCGCGGCGAACGCATCGTTCCCTTCCGTCGGCATGGTCCCGCCCTCCCGCGTCCCGTCAAGATCCCGGACATTATCTGTCAGAAATCAGGACACGGCGACAGCGCGGATTCACGGGACTTTGCGCGGTCGGCGGCGGCGGACTGTTCGGGATCCGGGACACTCTCCCCGCCGGCGCTCCCGCCGTCGCCGGCAAACGCCTGCGATTGCGCGGTTTTCGCATGTGGCACGCGCCTTGCTGATGATGGGTCAGACAGAACGCGGGCACAACGGACAATCGGTCGGGCGGCGCCCGCATGCCGCAAGGGGAGACGGTGCCGGGCATGGCACAGCAACGAATCGGTATCATCGGCGCCGGGCTCATGGGGCACGGGATCGCGCAGGCCTTCGCCGTCGCCGGCCACCGCGTCGACATCCACGAGCCCGACCCCGGCCGCCGCGCCGCGGTCGCCGACCGGGTCCGCGCCAACCTCGACGCGCTCGGGCTGGATCCTGCGGCGGCGGACCGCATCCGGCCTTGCGTGACGCTCGACGACGCGGCCGCCGACGCCGACGTGGTCATCGAGGCGGTGCCCGAGGATCTCGAGCTCAAGCGCCGCATCTTCGTGGCGGTCGAGTCCGTGGCCCCGCCCCATGCCCTGCTGGCGAGCAACACCTCGGCGATCCCGATCGGGCGGATCATGGCGCCGCTGCGCAACCCGTCGCGGGCGCTGGGCACCCACTGGTGGAACCCGCCCCACCTGATCCCGCTCGTCGAGGTCGTCCAGGCGCCGGCCACCGACGGCTCGGCGGTCGCCGCGATGATCGGCCTCCTGACGGCGATCGGCAAGATGCCGGTGCACGTCCGCAAGGATGTCCCCGGCTTCATCGGCAACCGCCTGCAGCACGCGCTGTGGCGCGAGGCGATCGCCCTCGTCGCCGACGGCGTGTGCGACGCCGAGACCGTCGACACCGTCGTCAAGACCAGCTTCGGGCGGCGCCTCGCCGTGCTGGGGCCGCTGGAGAACGCCGACCTCGTCGGCACCGACCTGACCCTGGCGGTGCAGGAGTATGTGCTGCCCGACCTCGACCGCACGCCCGGCCCGTCGCCGCTGCTCCGCGACCTCGTCGCCTCGGGCCGTCTCGGCATGAAGAGCGGCGCCGGCTTCCGGACCTGGAGCGAGGGGCAGCGGGACGAGATCCACCGCCGCCTGGCGGACCACCTGCGGCGCCTCGACGAGGGCATGCGCACCTGACCGGCGGCGTGCCGCCCCCGTTTCCACCGGCCCGCGGCGTTCCGCGCGGGTCCCACGAGGAGAGAGAGACCACAGATGCGGAACCGAACCGCCGTCGTCACCGGCTCCACCAGCGGCATCGGTCTGGCGACCGCCCGCGCCCTCGCCGTCCGCGGCTGCGACGTCATGCTCAACGGCCTCGGCGAGCGGGCCGAGATCGACCGGGCGTGCGCCGACATCGCCGCCGCCGGCGGCACCAGGATCGTCTATTCCGACGCCGACCTCAGCCGGCCCGAAGGGGCGCGCGCCCTGATGGCCGAGGCGGCCGCGACCCTGGGGCCGGTCGACATCCTGGTCAACAACGCCGGGGTGCAGCACGTGGCCGCCCTGCACGATTTCCCCGAGGAGAAGTGGGACCTCGTGCTGGCGGTAAACCTGTCGGCCGCCTTCCACACCATCAAGGCGGCCGTGCCGGCCATGATCGAGCGGAAATGGGGCCGCATCGTCAACACCTCGTCGGTGCTGGGCCTGGTCGGGGCGCCGCACAAGCCGGCCTACGTCGCCGCCAAGCACGGCCTGGTCGGGCTGACCAAGTCGGTGGCGATCGAGGTCGCCGAACACGGCATCACCTGCAACGCGGTGTGCCCGGGCACGGTCATGACCCCCATCATCGAGCGGCAGATCGCCCAGCAGGCGCAGGTCACCGGCCTGCCCGAGGAGCGGGTGCTCAAGGCCGTGTTCCTGGAGAAGATGCCGCTCGCCCGGCTGGTGACGCCCGACGAGGTCGCCGCCGCCATCGCCTTCCTGTGCTCCGAGGAGGCGGGATCGATCACCGGCACCGCCATCCCCGTGGACGGCGGCTACACGACGCACTGAGCCGCCGGTGCCGTCCCCCAACCACCAGAAACCACAACACCGGGAGTGAAACATGCGCATCATCCTGCTCGCCGGGGCCGCCGTCGCCGCCCTGGTGTCCGGCGCCGCCCTGTCCCGCAGCGCCCAGGCCCAGATGTCGGACGACGTGATCAAGATCGGCATGCTGTCGGACCGCTCCGGCATCTACGCCGACATCAACGGCGAGGGCTCCGCCATCGCCGCGCGCCTGGCCGCCGAGGAGTTCGGCAACGCCATCAACGGCACGAAGGTCGAGATCATCGTCGGCGACCACCAGAACAAGGCGGACATCGCCGCCAGCCTGGCCCGGCAGTGGATCGACACCGAGAAGGTCGACGTCGTCGCCGACGTGCCGAACTCGGCCGCCGCGCTGGCCGTCCAGGAGATCACGCGGGACAAGAAGCGCATCTTCCTGATGTCCGGCCCCGGCTCGCCCGACCTGACCGGCTCGACGTGCAGCCCCTACGGCTTCCACTGGACCTGGGACAACCACGCGGTCGCCAGCGCCACCGCCCGCGCGCTGGTCGAGCAGGGCAAGAAGAGCTGGTACTTCATCACCGCCGACTACGCCTTCGGCCATTCGCTGGAGGCCGAGGCGGCCACCACCGTGAAGCAGCTCGGCGGCACCGTCGCCGGCAGCGTGCGCCACCCCCTGGCGACCGCCGACTTCTCGTCCTTCCTCCTGCAGGCGCAGGCGTCGGGCGCGCAGGTCGTCGGCTTCGCCAACGCCGGCGGCGACACCATCAACGCCATCAAGCAGTCGGCCGAGTTCGGCCTGCCCCAGGGCGGCCAGACGCTGGCCGGTCTGCTGCTGAACATCAACGACATCCACGCGCTGGGGCTGCCGACGGCGCAGGGCCTGATGTTCGCCAACTCCTTCTACTGGGACATGAACGACGACACCCGCGCCTGGTCGAAGCGGTTCGAGGAGCGCACCGGCCGCAAGCCGTCGATGAACCAGGCCGGCGTCTACTCCTCGGTCAAGCACTACCTGGAGGCCGTGAAGGCCGCCGGCACCGACGATCCCGACAAGGTCGCCGCCCAGATGCGCAAGACGCCCGTCAACGACATGATGATGAAGGACGTCCGCATCGGCGCCAACGGCCGCGTCTTCAACAACATGTACCTGCTGCAGGTGAAGGCGCCGGACCAGTCCAAGTACGCCTGGGACTACGCCAGCGTCGTCAAGACGATCCCCGGCGACCAGGCGTACATCGCCGAGAAGCACAGCGGCTGCGCCCTCGTGAAGTGACGGGCGACGTGGCGGGCGGGGACCGGCGCCCCGCCCGACCGCCCCGGATCACCGGAACGGACATCACGACCATGGACGACACGATCCTGGAAGCCCGCGGGCTGACGAAGGAGTTCAAGGGCTTCGTCGCGGTGAAGGAGGTGGACCTGCGGGTCCGCCGCGGCACCATCCACGCGCTGATCGGGCCCAACGGAGCGGGCAAGAGCACGGTGTTCAACCTGCTCAGCAAGTTCCTGACGCCGACGCGCGGGCGCATCCTCTACAAGGGGCGCGACATCACCGCCATGAAGCCGGCCGACGTGGCCCTGCTCGGGCTGGTGCGCTCGTTCCAGATCTCCGCCGTCTTCCCGCACCTCTCGGTGCTGGAGAACGTGCGCGTGGCGCTGCAGCGCCCGCGCGGCACCAGCTTCCATTTCTGGAAGCCGGAGGCGAGCCTGCACGACCTGCACGGCCGGGCGCTGGAGCTGATCGAGGCGGTCAACCTCGGGCCCTGGGCCGGCCACGTCGCCGCCGAGCTGCCCTACGGCCGCAAGCGGGCGCTGGAGATCGCCACCACCCTGGCGCTCGACCCCGAGGTGATGCTGCTCGACGAGCCGCTGGCGGGGATGGGCCACGAGGACATCGAGCGCACCGCCGCCCTCATCCGCCGCGTCGCCGCCGAGCGCACGGTGGTCATGGTCGAGCACAACCTGTCGGTCGTCGCCGACCTCTCCGACACCATCACCGTGCTGCGCCGCGGCGAGATCCTGGCGGAGGGGCCGTACGCGCAGGTGTCGCGCAACCGCGAGGTCATGGAGGCGTACATGGGCAGCGGCGAGGTGGGGCATGCGTGACGGCGCCGTGACGGATGTCGCCACCGGGGGGGCCGCCGGCGGCGCCGGGTCGGCGATGCTGGAGATCCGCGACCTGCACGCCTTCTACGGCGAGAGCCACGTGCTGCACGGGGTGGGTCTGGAGGTCCGGCAGGGCGAGGTGGTGACCCTGCTGGGCCGCAACGGCGCCGGCAAGACGACGACGATGCGCGCGGTCATGGGCATCGTCGGCAAGCGCACCGGCTCGATCCGCCTGCGCGGCCGGGAGCTCATCGGCCTGGCGCCGCACCGGGTGCCGCGCCTCGGCATCGGCTACGTGCCGGAGGAGCGCGGCATCTTCTCCAGCCTGTCGGTGGAGGAGAACCTGACCCTGCCGCCGGTGGTCAAGCCCGGCGGCATGACGGTGGCGCAGATCCACGCGCTGTTCCCCAACCTGCGCGAGCGGGGCGCCACGCCGGGCACGCGGCTGTCGGGGGGCGAGCAGCAGATGCTGGCGATCGCCCGCATCCTGCGCACCGGCGCCGACCTGATCCTGCTGGACGAGCCGACCGAGGGCCTGGCGCCGGTCATCATCGAGCAGATCGGCGTCGCCGTGCGCACCTTGAAGCAGCGCGGGTTCACCATCGTGCTGGTCGAGCAGAACTTCCGCTTCGCCGCGACCATCGCCGACCGGCACTACGTCATGGAGGAAGGCCGCGTCGTCGACATGATCGCCAACGACCAGCTCGCCCGCAACATGGACAAGCTGCACGGCTATCTCGGGGTCTGAGGGCCGGACGACAGCGGAAAGGGAAACGCGGCTCCATGGCCACACTGTTCGGAATTCCATCGCAGGCCCTGTTCGGGCAATTGCTGCTGGGGCTGATCAACGGCTCGTTCTACGCGCTGCTGAGCCTGGGCCTGGCGGTCATCTTCGGCATGCTGAACGTCATCAACTTCGCCCACGGCGCGCTCTACATGGTCGGCGCCTTCGTCGCCTGGCTGCTGCTGACCACCTTCGGGCTCGGCTACTGGTGGGCGCTGGGGTTGGCGCCGCTGGCGGTCGGCCTGCTCGGCGTGGCGCTGGAAAAGACCATGCTGTCGCGCCTCTACAAGCTCGACCATCTCTACGGCCTGCTGCTGACCTTCGGCTTGGCGCTGATCCTGGAAGGCGCCTTCCGCCACCAGTACGGCGTGTCGGGCCAGCCCTATCCGATCCCGCCGGCGTTCCAGGGCGGGCAGAACCTGGGCTTCATGTTCCTGCCGAACTACCGCGGCTGGATCGTCGTCGCGGCGCTGGTGGTCTGCTTCGGCACCTGGTTCGCCATCGAGCGCACGCGGCTCGGCGCCTATCTGCGCGCCGCCACCGAGAACCCGGTGCTGGTGCAGGCCTTCGGCATCAACGTGCCGGCCATGGTCACCCTGACCTACGGCTTCGGCGTGGCGCTGGCCGGCTTCGCCGGCGTGCTGGCGGCGCCGATCTACTCGGTCAACCCGCTGATGGGCTCCAACCTCATCGTCGTCGTCTTCGCCGTGGTGGTGATCGGTGGCATGGGCTCGATCCTCGGCGCCATCGTCACCGGCCTGGGGCTCGGCCTGCTCGAGGGGCTGACCAAGGTCTTCTACCCCGAAGCCTCCAACATCGTGGTGTTCATCGTCATGGCGATCGTCCTCCTCCTCAAGCCCGCCGGCCTCTTCGGACGGGAGCGCTGACCCATGACCGACACCCAAGTCTCTCCCTCGCGGTTCGCGGCCGGTGCGTCGGCCGTCGATGCGACCTGGCGGGCCGTGCTGCTCGGCATCGGGCTGCTGGCCGCGGTCGCGGCGCCGTTCGTGCTGTATCCCGTGTTCGTGATGAAGGTGCTGTGCTTCGCGCTGTTCGCCTGCGCCTTCAACCTGCTGATCGGCTTCGCCGGCCTGCTGTCGTTCGGGCACGCCGCGTTCTTCGGGGCGGCCGCCTACGTCAGCGCCCACGCGGCCAAGGTGTGGGGCCTGACGCCGGAGCTCAGCATCCTGCTCGGCACCCTGTGCGCCGCGGCACTCGGCGCCGCCTTCGGCGTGCTGGCGATCCGCCGGCAGGGCATCTACTTCGCCATGATCACCCTGGCGCTGGCGCAGATGATCTTCTTCCTCGCCCTGCAGCTGCCCTTCACCCATGGCGAGGACGGCATCCAGGCGGTGCCGCGCGGCCACCTGTTCGGGGTGATCGACCTGAACCAGCCGCTCTCCATGTACTACACCGTGCTGGCGGTGTTCCTGTTCGGCTTCGCAGTGATCTGGCGCACCGTGCACTCGCCGTTCGGCCAGGTGCTCAAGGCAATCCGCGAGAACGAGGCGCGGGCGGTGTCGCTCGGCTACCGGACGGAGCGCTACAAGCTGCTCGCCTTCGTGCTGTCGGCCGGCCTGGCCGGGCTCGCCGGTGCCACCAAGGCGCTGGTGTTCCAGCTCGCCTCGCTGACCGACGTCACCTGGCAGATGTCGGGCGAGGTGGTGCTGATGACCCTGCTGGGCGGCATGGGCACCCTGTTCGGCCCGGTCGTCGGCGCCGGCATCGTCGTCACCCTGGAAAGCCATCTCGCCGGCACCAGCCTGCCGGTGCCCGTGGTCATCGGCGTCATCTTCGTCGTCTGCGTCCTCGTCTTCCGCCGCGGCATCGTCGGCGAGATCGCCCACCGCCTGCGCCGGCGCTGACCGGCGCCGTCTACCGCCGCGGGGCTTCCCCGCCGTCGGGCACCAGCAGGCGGGCGCACAGGTCGCGGGGCGCGTCGAACGGGGCGGCGGCCTGGTCGTGGCGCAGCAGGCTGTCGCCGAAGACGAAGGCGTAGAAGAGATGGGCCCGGGCGTAGGCCTCCGCCGGGGAGAGGCCGAGCGCGGCGAACAGCTCCGACACGCAGGCCAGCCGCTCGCGGTCGACGGCGGCGACGGTCGCCGCCGCCCGGGTGTCGTGGCGGGCCCAGTCGCGCACCGCCAGCTCGATCGCCATGCCGCGGGGGTTGCCGCGGTCGAGATAGAGCGAGAGCAGCGCGCGCAGGCGCTCCGCCGGGTCGGCGCCGTCGAGACGGGTCTGCGTCTTGATGGTGGCGATGCGCCGCTCCGCCCAGGCATCGAGCAGCGCCGCCAGCAGCGCCGGACGGTCGCGGAAGTGCCAGTAGAAGCTGCCCTTGGTGACGTGCAGCCCCTTCGCCAGCACCTCCACCCGCACCCGCTCGACGCCGCCTTCGGCGAGCGCCGCGAAGGCGGCGCCGAGCCACGCCTCGCGCGTCTTGGCCCTGGCCTCGCCGGCGGTGTCTTGGGCGGTCATGGCGGGGTCTCCTCGAGGGGCGGCGTGGTCGCGTCGGTCCCCCACCCAACCCTCCCCCACTGCGCGGGGGAGGGCTTTCTCCTCCCCCCGCGCAGTGGGGGGAGGCCGGGAGGGGGGACCGACACGACCACCTCAGCCCAGGGCGTCGGTGAGCTCCGGCACCGCCTTGAAGAGGTCGGCGACGAGGCCGTAGTCGGCGACCTGGAA
>NZ_JBPJSP010000089.1:0-1088 GCF_051225715.1 Azospirillum sp. ST 5-10 | reverse complement strand
CCGCACGGTGGCGATGAAGTTGGCGACCTCGGTGCGCAGCGTCTCGGCCTCGCGGGCGAGGCTGTTGGCGGCGCCGAGCACCTGGCCGGCGGCGGTGCCGGTCTCGGCGGCGGCCTGGTCGACGCCGGCGATGGTCGTGGTGACCTCCTCGGTGCCGCGGGCGACCTGACCGACGTTCTGGGCGATCTCCCGCGTCGCCGTCCCCTGCTCCTCGATCGCCGAGGCGATGGTCGTGGCGATCTCGTTCATCCGCGCGATCGTCCGGCCGATGCCGTCGATGGCCCCGCTCGCCCCCTCCGTCGCCCCCTGGATCTCCTTCACCTTCGCCTGGATCTCCTCGGTGGCGCGGGCGGTCTGGGTGGCCAGCGCCTTGACCTCGGAGGCGACGACGGCGAAGCCCTTGCCGGCCTCGCCGGCGCGCGCCGCCTCGATGGTGGCGTTCAGCGCCAGCAGGTTGGTCTGGCCGGCGATGCCGGCGATCAGCTCGACCACGGCGCCGATCCGCTGCGCCGCCTCCACCAGGCCGCGCATGGTGGCGGTGGTCCGCTCCGCCTCGCCCACCGCCTCGCCGGCGATGCGCGCCGAGACCGTCACCTGCTGGCCGATCTCGGCGATCGAGGCCGACAGCTCCTCGGTCGCCGAGGCGACCGTCTGGACGCTCGCCGAGGCCTCTTCGGCGGCGGCGGCGACGGCCGACGCCTGCTGGCTGGTCTGGGTGGCGGTGGCGGACAGCGCGCCGGCGGCCCCCTGCATCTGGGTGGAGGCGGCGACCACCGTCCCGACCACGCCCTGGACGCTGGCCTCGAAGCGGTCGGCCAGACGCACCATGGCCTCGTGACGCTCGGCGGCGGCGCGCGCTTCGGCCGCCCTGGCCTCCTCCTCCATGGTCCGCGTGCGGATCATCGAATCGCGGAACACCTGGACGGCGGCGGCCATGGCGCCGACCTCGTCCTTGCGGCCGAGCGCCGGCACCTCCGCCGCGGTGTCGCCGGCGGCGAGCCGGCGCATCGCCGCCGTCATCGCCGCCACCGGGGTGGCGATCGACCGGCCGATCAGCCACGCCAGCAGCAGGCCGAGCACGCCGGCGG
>NZ_JBPJSP010000088.1:0-1106 GCF_051225715.1 Azospirillum sp. ST 5-10 | reverse complement strand
TGGCCGTCGCGGGTGAGCGCGATGGCCTTGACGATCTCGTCGTCCCACTTGAAGGCGACGGTCCCGGCCTCCTTGTCGTGGAAGGCCTGGATGAGCGCCAGCAGGTTCTTGGCGTAGAGCAGCGAGGCGTCGACCGCCACCCGGCTCGGGTAGTTCAGGTGGCCGACGATCTTGACGCCGTTCTCCGTCACCACCGTCTCGCCGGGCCTGGCGCCCTCGACGTTGCCGCCCTGCTCGACCGCCAGGTCGATCAGCACCGAGCCCGGCTTCATCGACGCCACATGCTCCGCCGTCACCAGGACCGGCGCCTTGCGCCCGGGGATCAGCGCCGTCGTGATCACCACGTCCTGCTTCTTGATGTGCTCGGCCACCAGCGCCGCCTGCTGGCGCTTGTAGTCCTCCGACATCTCCTTGGCGTAGCCCCCGGCCGTCTCGGCCTGCTTGAACTCCTCGTTCTCCACCGCCACGAAGCTGCCGCCCAGCGACTTCACCTGCTCCTTCACCGCCGGGCGCACGTCGGTCGCCGAGACGATGGCGCCCAGGCGCTTGGCCGTGGCGATCGCCTGCAGGCCGGCCACACCCACACCCATCACGAAGACCCGCGCCGGCTGAACCGTGCCGGCCGCCGTCATCATCATCGGAAAGGCCCGCGCGTACTCCGCCGCGGCGTCCACCACCGCCTTGTAGCCCGCCAGGTTGGCCTGGCTCGACAGCACGTCCATCACCTGCGCGCGGGTGATGCGCGGCATGAACTCCATGGCGAACGCGTTCACCCCGGCCTCGGCGTAGGCCTGCACCGCCTCGCGGCTGCCGTGGGGGTTGAGGATCGCCAGCAGGGTGGCGCCGCGCCGGATCAGCGCCAGCTCGTCCGGCCCGCCTTCGGAGGCCAGCAGCGGCCGCTGCACCTTCAGCACGATGTCGGCGTCCCGGAGCGCCGTCGCCGCGTCCGCCGCCAGCGTCGCCCCCGCCGCCTCGTAGGCCGCGTCGGTGATCGCCGCGCTCAGCCCGGCCCCCCTCTCCACCGTCACATCGAGGCCCAGCCCCTTCAGCTTCTTCACCGTCTCCGGCGAGGCGGCGACGCGCTTCTCGTTGGCACGCCGCTCCTT
>NZ_JBPJSP010000087.1:0-1133 GCF_051225715.1 Azospirillum sp. ST 5-10 | reverse complement strand
CTGTCCCAGTGGCACGACGCCTTCGCCGCCTGGCCCGAGATCATGACCGCCCTGCAGAAGCCGGACGTCCACCGGGTGCGGGTGGAGCACTGGTCGCGGGTGGTGTCCGGACGGATCGGCGACGGCTTCGTCGACTCCGCCCACCGCCTCGCCCGTGCCTTCTACGACCACGGCGTGCCCGCCTACGCGGTCACCATCTGCCACCACACGGTGTCGCACGGCATCATCCGCGAACTCGGCCTGACGGCGACCGGCGGGCGCCGCTTCGCCCTGTTCGCCGACAGGGGGGCGGCGGAGCGGGCGGCCATGCGCGAAGCGCTGCTGAAGATCACCTGGCTCGACCTCGAGGTGCTGCTGGAGACCTACGCCGCGGCCGAGCGCGAGAGCAAGCGGGCCCTGCTGAACGGCCTCGCCGACACCTTCGAAGGCAGCATCAAGAGCATCGTCGACAGCACCGTCGCCGCCTCGAACGACATGCAGGGCGACGCCCGGCGCATGTCGGAGATCGCCACGGCGACCAGCCGCCGCTCCACCGACATGGCGGCCGCCGCCGAGCAGGCGTCGAGCAACGTCCAGACGGTGGCCGCGGCGTCGGAGGAGCTCACCGCCTCCATCGCCGAGATCAGCCGCCGCGTCGCCCAGTCCTCGCAGATCGCCGGCGAGGCGGTGCAGGAGGCGGCGCGCACCAACGCCACCGTCAACGGCCTCGTCGACGCCGCCCAGAAGATCGACGACGTCGTGCAGCTCATCAACTCGATCGCCAGCCAGACCAACCTGCTGGCGCTCAACGCGACGATCGAGGCGGCGCGCGCCGGCGAGGCCGGCAAGGGCTTCGCCGTGGTGGCGTCGGAGGTCAAGCACCTGGCCAACCAGACCGCCAAGGCGACCGAGGACATCGCCCGGCAGATCGCCGGCATGCAGGCGGCGGCGCGCACCTCCGCCGAGGCCATCAAGGGGGTGGGCGGCACCATCGTCCGCATCGACGAGATCGCCACCACCATCGCCTCGGCGGTGGAGCAGCAGACGGCCGCCACCCAGGAGATCGCCCGCAACGTCCAGCAGGCGGCCCGCGGCACCCAGAGCGTGACCGACACGGTGGGCCACGTGAACGCGTCGGCCTCGGAAACCGGCGC
>NZ_JBPJSP010000086.1:0-1157 GCF_051225715.1 Azospirillum sp. ST 5-10 | reverse complement strand
CGGTGGCGGCCACGACCTGCTCCACGCTGACCCCGGGCGCGGTCTCCATGAGGACCAGCCCGTCGCTCGTCGGTTCGATCACCGCCAGCTCGGTGACGATCAGGCTGACCGGCCGCACCGAGGTGAGCGGCAGGGTGCAGCGCTTGAGGATCTTGGGCGCGCCCTTGGCGGTGTGGGTCATGGCGACGATCACCCGCTTGGCGCCGCTGACGAGGTCCATCGCCCCGCCCATGCCCGGCACCATCTTGCCCGGGACCATCCAGTTGGCGAGCTGCCCCGCCTCGTCCACCTGCAGCCCGCCCAGCACCGTCACGTCGAGGTGGCCGCCGCGGATCAGGCCGAAGGACATGGCGCTGTCGAAGGCGGCGGCGCCGGGGATGGCGCCGATCGGGCTGCCGCCGGCGTCGCTGAGGTCGTCGTCGGCCATGCCCGGCTCCGGCAGGGCCGACATGCCGATGATGCCGTTCTCCGACTGGAAGAACACGTCGACGCCGGCCGGCAGATAGCGCGCCACCAGGGTCGGCAGGCCGATGCCGAGGTTGACCAGGCTGCCGTCGCGCAGCTCCAGCGCCACGCGCTTGGCGATCAGGGTCTTCTCATCCATGGCGGACCTCCTTGGCGATCAGGTGGTCGACCACCACGCTCGGCGTGACCACCGCGTCGGGCGGGATGACGCCGACCGGCACGATGTCCTCGGCCTCGGCGATCACCGTCGTGGCGGCCATCGCCATCAGCGGGTTGAAGTTGCGCGCGGTCAGCGCGTATTCGAGGTTGCCGTAGTAGTCGGCGCGCTTGGCGGCGATCAGCGCGACGTCCGCCTTCAGCGCCGTCTCCAGCAGGAAGACGGCGCCGTCGACCTCGACGGTGCGCTTGCCCTCCGCGACGACGGTGCCGACGCCGGTCGGCGTCAGGACGCCGCCCAGCCCGAAGCCGCCGGCCCGCACCCGCTCGGCCAGGGTGCCCTGCGGCACGAGCTCCACCGCGGTCTCGCCGACGATCATCTGGCGCTGCGTCTCGGGGTTGGTGCCGATGTGGCTGGCGATCACCCGGCGCACCAGCTTGGCGTCGATCAGCTTGCCGATGCCGACGCCGGGCCGGGCGGTGTCGTTGGCGATCACCGTCAGGTCGCGCTTGCCCTGGCGGACCAGTTCGTCGAT
>NZ_JBPJSP010000085.1:0-1194 GCF_051225715.1 Azospirillum sp. ST 5-10 | reverse complement strand
ACCCGCGGGTTATGGCAGCCCAGCGGGTGCGCCGGGCGCTCCGGAAGCAGCGGCTCCATGCGTTCCCACAACTCACCCGGCAGCCGCCAGCCGTCGTCTTGAACCAACTTGCCCATTGAAACCTCCGGGCCGCAATGCACTGGACGTTCAACAGAGCAGGCGAAACCGGATCCCTACTGGAATAGGCTCTTAGCATGCGGCGTTGGTCCGCGCAGCGGGGTCATGGCAAAATCGGCGACGCCTGCCCCTTTCGGGAATAGGCCTGACGGGGACGGTGTTCGTACCGGTAACACGGCATTCCAACCGAGGCACAAGAACATGAAGAGGCTCAGTCGGTCGGTGGCGGCGCTGCTCTGCACGGCGCTCCTGGCGTCGGGGTGCATGGCGAGCGATCCCGGCGGCGGGTACAGCAGCGGCTACGGCAACAAGCAGACGGCGGGCGCCGTGCTGGGCGCCGTGGTCGGCGGCTTGGCGGGCTCGCGCTTCGGCGGCGGCACCGGCAAGCTGGTGGCGGTCGGCGTCGGCACGCTGCTCGGCGCCGCCGTCGGCAGTGCCGCCGGCGCGTCGCTGGACCGTGCGGACGCCGCCTACGCCCAGCAGGCCGAAGCGCGGGCCTACACCGCGCCGGTCGGCCAGACCATCACCTGGAACAACCCGCAGAACGGCAACTGGGGCAGCTACACGCCGATCAACGACGGCTACTCGTCGACCGGCCAGTACTGCCGCGAGTTCCAGACGACCGCCGCCATCGGCGGCCAGGTGCAGCAGGTGACCGGCACCGCCTGCCGGCAGCCCGACGGCAGCTGGCGGATGGCCCAGTAGGCGGCCGCACCCGCCGCTCCACCCCGCCGCGGCGGGGTGGAGCGGCGGCGGGGCGAACCTCGACCGAAAAAAAAGTCTTGCGCCGGGAGCGGGACCCCGCTTATAAACCGGCTCCCGACGCGCTGGACGGTTCGCAAGACGAACCGGCGGCGCCGACGGAAGACCGAAAGCAGCCTGTCGGAACGGTTTGAGCGGTGAAAGATCCGCACAAGCAGAAGGCAGGATCAGCCGAGGTCACGATGGCCGCAACCCTCCGGGATATGCGGCAGGGATCTTTGACAAGTGAAACGTGATCGAGAAGGGATGCGCAGGCGGATGGGCTCTGTGGTCCGGTTCACGGGAGTGGATTGGACATCGGGTCGTTCGCAAGTC
>NZ_JBPJSP010000084.1:0-1224 GCF_051225715.1 Azospirillum sp. ST 5-10 | reverse complement strand
CACGGTCATCGCATTTGGCCGAGGATGGATCTTGCGAACTCGTCGGACCATCCTGAGCGTTTGCGCTTGCGGCGGACGGAGATGTCGGTGCGTGCCCGGTTGAGGACGTTGAGGGCAAGCTTTCGCAGGGTGGCGAGGTTTTCCGGGGCGTGATCCTTGCGGCTTCTGGCGCGGTCCTCGTCGAAGGTGACGTCGAGGACCCAGTGGAGGCCGTTCTCGACGGACCAATGGGCGCGAGCGGCGTTGAGGTAGTCCAGCGGGGTGAGGGTGCGCGAGGAGATGTGGTAGTGGCGGGTGACGGTGGTTTTGCCGTTCCGCTCGATGGTGGCTTCGATCATGCCCAGACAAGCCATGTCGGGGAGCAGGAGCGGCTCGGAGCAGGCCGACTTGGGACCGCGCAGCCAACTCAGGTCATGGCTGACCCAGGCCCGCCGGGTCTCGATGCGGCCGTGGTCGGCATCAGTAGTTTTGCTGGAGAGCAATCCGGCCAGCGTTTCCGGATCGGCGAAGTACTCCACCACCATGGCATGCAGGGCGGGGTGGTTGCCCTTGAGGCGCAGCAGGTAGTCGCCACCCTGGTCGCGGATGATGCGCGCGGTGTCCTCCTGGCAGTGGATGGCGTCGGCGGTGACCAGCCATCCCGTCAGATCCAGGCACCCCAGCAAGGCACGGGCCGCCACGATCTCACTGTCGCCCTCGGCCACCCGGAAGCTCTGCTGGCCCACCACCACCCGCGTGGCCGAGGCAAACGCCGTCACCACCGCCAGCGGGTTGGCGCGCGCCGCGTCGTCGAAGGACCGGCGCAGCGTCTTGCCGTCGATCGCCAGAACGCCCGCGCCCGCCGTCCCCAACTCATCCAGAAACCGTCCAAAGCATGCCGCAAAGGCCGCCGGATCAAGCAGCCGGAAAATCCGCGAAAACGTATCGTGGCTTGGAACCCCATTCTCCAGCCGCAGGAAATCCCGGAACAAAATCTCCCGATCCACCGCAAAGTCGGCAAAATCCGAACAGCTCTCCGCTCCGCAGATCGACGCCGTCAGCGCGATCGTGAGAACTTCCAAAAGATCATGCCGCTTCGCATTCCCCGTCCGAGGGTCCGGCAGGGCGGCAAAAACCTTCGCGTACCACGACATCGGGAGGCTCCTTCCCTGAACCCTTCAGCCTCCCTACAGAATCCATGTCAGCCCGCCACGCTACCCTCTTTTCTCAAATGCGATTCCCCTG
>NZ_JBPJSP010000083.1:0-1234 GCF_051225715.1 Azospirillum sp. ST 5-10 | reverse complement strand
AGCTCTTGAAGGTGTGCGCATTCTCGACTTTACCCATGTTCAGTCGGGTCCCACCTGCACGCAGCTTCTGGCGTGGTTCGGCGCTGACGTGATCAAGGTTGAGCGGCCGGGGGTGGGGGACATCACCCGGACCCAGCTGCAGGACGTGCCGGAGGCGGACAGCCTCTACTTCACCATGCTGAACCACAACAAGCGCTCCATCACCCTCGACACCAAGAACCCGACCGGCAAGCGGGTGCTGGAGTCGCTGATCAGGACCTGCGACGTGCTGGTGGAGAACTTCGCGCCGGGCGTGCTGGAGCGCATGGGCTTCTCCTGGGAGCGCATCCAGGAGCTGAACCCGGCGATGGTCGTCGCCTCGATCAAGGGCTTCGGCCCCGGCCCCTACCAGGACTGCAAGGTCTATGAGAACGTGGCGCAGTGCGCCGGCGGGGCGGCCTCGACGACCGGCTTCGACGACGGTCCGCCGCTGGTCACCGGGGCGCAGATCGGCGACAGCGGCAGCGGCCTGCACCTGGCGCTGGGCATCGTCACCGCACTCTACCAGCGCACCCGCACCGGCCAGGGCCAGAAGGTCTCGGTGGCCATGCAGGACGGGGTTCTGAACCTCTGCCGGGTCAAGCTGCGCGACCAGCAGCGCCTGGCGCGCGGCCCGCTCAAGGAGTACCCGCAGTATCCCAACGGCGCGTTCGGCGACACGGTGCCGCGCGCCGGCAACGCGTCGGGCGGCGGGCAGCCCGGCTGGATCCTCAAGTGCAAGGGCTGGGAGACCGACCCCAACGCCTACATCTACTTCATCACCCAGGCGCCGGTGTGGACGAAGATCTGCGCGGTGGTGGGCAAGCCGGAATGGATCACCGACCCGCGCTACGCCACGCCGCAGGCGCGCCTGCCGCACCTGATGGACATCTTCGCCGAGATCGAGCAGTGGACGATGACCAAGACCAAGTTCGAGGTCATGGACATCCTCAACGAGCACGACATCCCCTGCGGTCCCATCCTGTCGATGAAGGAGATCGCCGAGGACGAGTCCCTGCGCCAGACCGGCACGGTGGTCGAGGTCGACCATCCCGTCCGCGGGCCCTACCTGACGGTCGGCAACCCCATCAAGCTGTCGGCCAGCGAGACCGAGGTGACCCGCTCGCCGCTGCTGGGCGAACACACCGACGAGATCCTGCGCCAGGTGCTGGGCTTCGACGACACCGCCGTCGACGAGATCCGCGCCTCCGGCGCG
>NZ_JBPJSP010000082.1:0-1251 GCF_051225715.1 Azospirillum sp. ST 5-10 | reverse complement strand
CATCCACGCCCGCGAGATCCTCGACAGCCGCGGCACCCCGACGGTCGAGGTCGACGTCACGCTCGAGTCCGGCGCGGTGGGCCGGGCGGCGGTGCCCTCGGGCGCCTCGACCGGCGCCCACGAGGCGGTCGAGCTGCGCGACGGCGACAAGAGCCGGTTCGGCGGCAAGGGCGTGCGCAAGGCCGTCGAGGCGGTGAACGGGGAGATCTTCGACGCCCTGTCGGGGCTGGAATCGACCAACCAGCGGGCGCTCGACCTGGCGATGATCGAGCTGGACGGCACGCCCAACAAGGGCCGCCTCGGCGCCAACGCCATCCTCGGCGTGTCGCTGGCGGTGGCCAAGGCCTCGGCCGAGGAGGCGGGGCTGCCGCTCTACCGCTACGTCGGCGGCGCCTTCGCCTCGCTGCTGCCGGTGCCGATGATGAACATCATCAACGGCGGGGCGCACGCCGACAACCCGATCGACATCCAGGAGTTCATGATCATGCCGGTGGGGGCGGCCACCGGCGCCGACGCCGTGCGCATGGGCTCGGAGATCTTCCAGGCGCTGAAGAAGAAGCTGAAGGACGCCGGCCACAACACCAACGTCGGCGACGAGGGCGGCTTCGCCCCCAACCTGGCCTCGGCCGACGAGGCGCTGTCCTTCATCATGAAGGCGGTGGAGGCGGCGGGCTACACGCCGGGCGAGGACGTCGTGCTGGCGCTCGACGCGGCGTCGACGGAGTTCTTCAAGGACGGCCGCTACCATCTGGCGGGCGAGGGCAAGACGCTGGACGGCGCCGGCATGGTGGCCTACTGGCAGGACCTGGTGGCGCGCTACCCCATCGTCTCGATCGAGGACGGCATGTCCGAGGACGACTGGGAGGGCTGGAAGGCGCTGACCGACGCGCTGGGCGCCAAGGTGCAGCTGGTCGGCGACGACCTGTTCGTCACCAACCCGACGCGCCTGGAGGAGGGGATCCGGCGCGGCATCGCCAACTCGATCCTGGTCAAGGTCAACCAGATCGGCACCCTGAGCGAGACCCTGCACGCCGTCGACATGGCCCACAAGGCCGGCTACACCGCGGTGCTCTCCCACCGCTCCGGCGAGACCGAGGACGCCACCATCGCCGACCTCGCCGTCGCCACCAACTGCGGCCAGATCAAGACCGGCTCGCTGTCGCGCTCCGACCGCCTCGCCAAGTACAACCAGCTCATCCGCATCGAGGAGCAGCTCGGCGCCGCCGCCCGCTTCGCCGGCAAAGGCATCCT
>NZ_JBPJSP010000081.1:0-1456 GCF_051225715.1 Azospirillum sp. ST 5-10 | reverse complement strand
GTAATTGCTCACGGGGTTGGCGAAAAGGGTTGCCGCGGGGCTCGGAATATGAGTCAACGTGTGGATGGAGAAGCCGCCCGCCTATCGCCTGACCGAAGCGGAGAAGGACGCCCTGATTGCCGATCAGGCGGCGTTGATCCAGCGTTTGGCGGCCCGGGTGACGGAGCTGGAATCGCTGGTGGGCAAGCCGAAGAAGACGTCGTCGAATTCGCACCATCCGCCGTCCTCGGATGGTCCCGGGCGCAAGAACCGTGAGAAGGCCTCGCAACGGCGCCGGAAACCGCGTCCGTCCCGGCCCGGAACGTCGCGCCCGCTGGCCGAGGAGCCGGATCGCCATGAGCGGCGGCTGGCGGACGCCTGCCCTCATTGCGGCGAGGCTGTCGGTGAAGCGGAGCAGCAGTGCCGTCACCGTTACGACCATATCGACCTGCCGGTCATCCGGCCGGTGATCACGCGGGTCGAGGTGTTCGGCGGGCGTTGCCGGTGCTGCGGCAAGCGGTATCGGGCCGCTCCTCCGGCCGCCATGCCGCCGGGCACGCCGTTCGGCCCCGGCATCCGGTCGCTTCTGGCCTACCTGCACCACAGCCACCATGTCGGTTTCGAGCGGTTGTCGCGGATGCTGAGGGAAGTGTTCGGGCTGGCGATCTCCGAGGGCGCCATCGCCAACAGCTTCCGGCGGATGGGCGACGCCCTGGAAACGGCGTGCACCGCGATCAAGGCCAAGCTCCTGACCGCGCCGGTCATCGCCTCGGACGAAACGACCACGCGGGTCGATGGCGTCACCCACTGGCAGTGGGTGTTCCATTCCGACACGGCGGTGCTGCACGAGATCGTCCCCGGGCGAGGCCGGGCGGTGGCGGAGGGGATGCTGGGCGAGGTCCGGCCTGAAGTCTGGGTCTCCGACCGCTATGCCGGGCAACAGGACCTGGGCCAGGTCCATCAGGTCTGCCTCGCCCACGTGCTGCGCGACGTCCAATACGCCATCGACTGCGGCGACACCGTCGTCGCTCCGAAAATCCGTGACCTCCTGCGCTGGGCGATCCGCGTCGGCAAGCGGCGTCCCAGCCTGAAGGACAGCACGCTGGCCGCTTACGCCGCCAAGGCCGACACCCGCCTCGATGCGCTCGTCGGCGTGCCGGCCGCCCATCCCGCCGGCCGGGAACTCCAGCGCCAGATCAAGGCATGGCGCTCCAAGTTCTTCGTCTTCCTCAACGACCGCCGGGTTCCCCCGACCAACAACCGCTCCGAACAGGAAATCCGACCCTCCGTCGTGTTCCGAAAGGTCACCAACGGCTTCCGATCTCAATGGGGGCCGAAAATCCACGCCGGATACCGATCCGTGACCGGAACCGCAAGGCTGCAAGGAACCTCAGCCTGGGCCGCTGTCCGCAGCCTCATCGACGGCGACTTCGCTATCGCCTGAACAACAGCTCGCGCCAACCCCGTGAGCAATTAC
>NZ_JBPJSP010000080.1:0-1468 GCF_051225715.1 Azospirillum sp. ST 5-10 | reverse complement strand
GTGAGATACCGTCACGTTGAGCAAGCCCTATTTTCAGGGGGCGAGCTTTGGTTCGAAGGGCTTTCGGGCCTTGGCGACGGCGTAGACGGCGACGAGGAGCTTGCGCATGGCGGCGACGATGGCGAGCTTGGCGGGCTTTCCCTGGGCGCGCAGGCGGTCGTAGAAGGCTTTGAGCCAGGGGTTGCGCTTGACGGCGGTGAGGGTGGGCATCCACAAGGCGGTGCGCAGGCGGGCGTTGCCGATAGGTGTGATCCCGGCTCGGCTGGGTCGGCGTTTGCCGGAGTGGCGCAGCGCCGGCACCACCCCGACATAGGCGGCCAGGGCGGCGGCGCTGTCGAAGCGGGCCGGATCGCCCAGTTCGGCGATGAGGCGGGCGGCGGTGCCGGGTCCGATGCCGTCGATGGAGGTCAGCAGCGTGCCAACCTCATGCTCGTCGAGCAGGCGGGCGATGTCGTCGTCGCGGTCGGCCAGACGGCGGCGCCACAGGTCGAGATCTTGGCAGATATCGCGGACCTGAAGGCGGTAGGCGGTGCCGTGGTGCTGGCCGACCGAGCGCTTGGCCGCGGCGACGAGCTGGTCGGCCAGCTCGGCCCCGATGGCGTGCCGGCCGTCGTAGCGCAGCTTGGCCAGCCGACGTGGGGTGGCTTTGGCGACGGCCTCGGCGGTGGGGTATTCGGCCAGGATGGCGGTGGCCAGCATGCTGTCGAGGGTGCGCACGTAGCGGCGGAACTCCGGAAAGCCGAGATCGACCAGCCGGTGGAGCTGGCGGACGCGGTCGTCGAAGTCCTGGCGCAGCCGGTCGCGGTGGCGGACCAGTTCGCGCAGCTCCTCGCTGGCCCGGCTGCCCAGCCGCGTCGCCGGCGGGCGCTTTTCCCGGCCGAAGCGGGCCAGGCCGAGAGCATCGATGGCGTCGGTCTTGGTGCGCTCCAGGCTCTCGCCCTGGAAGCGATGGGTGCGCAGCGGGTTGATCAGGGCGACGTCATAGCCCTTGGCCGCCAGCACGGCGAACAGGTTTTTCCAGTAGTGCCCGGTCGCCTCCATGACCACCAGCGCCTCACCCGGCGGCGCCAGCGCCGCCAGCAAGGCGCCGTGTCCGGCCGCGTCCTCGTCGATCGCCTTGGGTTTGACCAGGACCGTGCCGTCCGTGCCGAGGACGGCGAAGACGTGGGTTTCCGACGCGATGTCGATGCCGACGAACTGCATGCCACTCCCCTTCCGGTTCGGCCGGAAGCCTCGGAGCCGGTGCTCGTGCCCCTGCTTGTCCATGCGCGGATGACCGCCCCGATCGGGGCGGTCATCCGCCCCCTCGCTGCGACACCGCCGGATACCGTCCGGGCAAAAAGCACCGGGCGAGGGCGCCAATCTCACAGACGAAGACACAGCTTCGAGCGGAACGCGGCGACCCTCTCCCGGCCTTCAGGCCAACCATCCTATCAGGAGGTCGCCCGATGAGTGGAAGTCATACAAG